>JBNGDR010000250.1:0-3775 GCA_049975685.1 Anaerolineae bacterium | reverse complement strand
AGACTAGCTTACCTCCGGCGAAGACCATCTCGGCACGGAAATCATCGAACGAGGGCACCACCACCAGATCGGCGCGGCGACCGGGCGCAATGGCACCCCGATCGTTCATACCGAAGGCCTCGGCGGCGTTAAGCGTCGCCATGCGGATGACGAGCACGGGATCGAGACCGGCTTCGATGGCCAGACGGATCAGATAATCGATGTGCCCCTCTTCCAGCAGCTCAGACGGGTGTCGGTCGTCGGTCGCGAACGCAAAACGCCGGGCGTTTTCCGGCGTGATGGCGGGCACCAGATCGCGCAGATTCTTGGCCGCCGTCGCCTCTCGAACCAGGACACGCATACCACGGCGCACCTTCTCCAGCGCCTCTTCAGCGGTCATGGATTCATGATCGGTGGCAGGACCGGCAGCCAGGTACGCCTGGAGCCATTTGCCGGTTACGCCGGGAGCGTGCCCGTCGATGTGCCCATCCTGGAAGGCGAGGAGCTTCTCCACCGCTCCAGGCAATCCCAGCACCGCGCCCGGGACGTTCATGAACTCCGCCAGGCCCAGGACTCTCGGGAGGTCGCGGAGCTCGATGAGGTCGTCGGCCTCCAGGGCCGCACCTGCCGTCCCCATCTCCGTCGCTGGGACGGATGAGGGCAAATTCACGTAAACCGTCAGGGGGAGCCCCTCGGAAGCAGCGATCATATAGCGGATACCATCGGCCCCAGCCACGTTGGCGATCTCGTGGGGATCGGTGACCACGGTGGTAGTCCCACGGGGCAGAACGGCACGGGCAAACTGAGGGGGGCTCACCATGGAGGATTCAATGTGCACATGCCCGTCGATGAAACCCGGCACCACAACGTGGCCCTTGAGATCCAGCGCCTCTTTGCTCTCGTAATCTTCACCTACACCTGCCACATACTCCCCGGCGAGGGCAATGTCAGCCTCTTCTATCTCTCCGGTAAAGACGTTGACCACGCGACCATTGCAAAGGAGTAGGTCGGCGGGCTCATCGCCCCGTGCTACAGCAAGCAGATGCAACAAGACGTCACGTTCCATGTGATCCCTCCTGGTGTCATCAGATCGGTTCACACCCATTGTATCCCCTCCATTCACTCCGAGAGGTAGAGAAGTGCCCAAGAATGAAGGCGATCGCAGCCAATATGAGTACGTTTATCTTCTTTTAAGTCTATTATAGACCATACTTAACTAGAAAGAAACTGACATTTGAGCTAGTTAGAACCTTATCATTGTAAAGAACCAAGGGCGCGATGTATCTATATCACTCGAGAATGAGAAAACCTCGTGAGATCTCCCCTGCGGTCATGCGTTACCCAACAGATGGTGTATAATAAATCGTCGTACTTCAACAAAATCCGGGATGGGTACCAACCCAACCCTCACATACAGGAGGAAATAGATGACCACAACCTTCATGGAATCCCCTCAATATTTCTTTACCTCGGAGTCGGTGACTGAAGGGCATCCCGACAAGATCTGCGATCAGGTTTCTGATGCAGTATTGGACGCCATCATCGCCGATGATCCCAAGGCTCGTGTGGCGTGCGAGTGCGGTGTCACCACGGGCCTCGTCGTCGTGATGGGTGAGATCACCACCGAGACTTACGTCGACATCGGCCAGGTCGTCCGAGACGTTATCCTCGACATCGGCTACGATCGAGCCAAGTATGGGTTCGATGGCGAAACCTGCGGCGTCATCGTCAGCATCAAGGAGCAATCAGCAGACATCGCCCTGGGCGTTAACGAGGCGCTCGAAGCCAAGAAGGGCGAGATGACCGACGAACAAATCGAGGCCATCGGAGCCGGAGATCAGGGGATGATGATCGGCTTTGCATGCAACGAGACCCCCGAACTCATGCCGCTCTCCATCGCATTGGCCCATCGCATCACACGACGCCTGGCCGAGGTTCGCAAGAAGGGCATCCTGGAGTATCTACGCCCCGACGGCAAAAGCCAGGTGACGGTGGAGTATGCCTACGGCAAACCGCAGCGGGTGGACACCGTCGTGGTGAGCACTCAACACGCGCCCGAGATCTCCCAGGAGCAGATACACGAGGATATCCTTGAGCACATCGTCAAACCTGTAATTCCAGAGGAGATGTTGGATGAGAGGACCAAATACTACGTCAACCCCACAGGTCGCTTCGTGACCGGTGGTCCACAGGGCGACGCCGGGCTTACGGGTCGCAAGATCATTGTTGATACCTACGGGGGCGTCGCACGCCACGGCGGGGGCTGTTTCTCCGGCAAGGATCCAACGAAGGTGGACCGCTCGGCGACCTACATGGCCCGTTATATCGCCAAGAATCTCGTGGCGGCGGGCATCGCCGACCGGCTGGAGCTTCAGGTAAGTTACGCCATCGGCGTGGCGCAGCCCCTCTCGCTGGCCGTGGAGACCTTTGGCACCGGCAAGATCCCCGAGGAAGAGATCGTGGCCCTCATCAACGAGCATTTTGACCTACGCCCGGCCGCCATTATCCGGGATCTGGACCTGCGCCGTCCCATCTACAAGAAGACAGCTGCCTACGGTCACTTCGGCCGTGAGGACCCCGACTTCACCTGGGAACGCACAGACAAGGCAGAGGCGTTGCGCAAAGCAGCCGGGTTGTGACCACTAACGCACTTAAAAGCAGTCCTGCTGTGAGGATTAACGACCTCCAGTAACCGATCTGCCCGAGTGGGACGCACTTGGGGCGTTAAGTGCGTCCCACTTGGATTTTCACTTAAACGAAACATACCTAAACGGATCAGCATATCCTATAGGGAGCATGGAGAGTTTAAGAAGCAATGATACGCCACTTGCTTCCTGGACACTTAACATTACAATTGCTGAGAAACTACGATATAATTGTAGATATACCCAATCCTGAGAAATCATAGGTCAAATTAGATCACGAGAAATATCTGACGGTCTTCTCTTGAACGACGATTTCTCGTGACATGAAGGGCATTAATGGACAGTGAAATAGGCGTCGAAGGCAATAAAGAATCAATTCTAGTCGTTGACGATCTGCGCGGCAACCGGCAACTGTTATCCATGTTGCTTTCTCCAGAGGGATATCGGGTATACACGGCAGAGAACGGTAAGCAGGCACTGGAAATCGTGCAAGACCAACCGCTAGATCTGATTCTGCTCGACATCATGATGCCCGAGATGAACGGCTATGAAACCTGTGAACGCCTCAAGGCCTCACCTGAAACACAACATATCCCTGTCATCTTCCTCACCGCGCGCAATGCAGCACAGGACAAGGTGAAAGCTTTCGCTGTCGGAGGTGTAGATTTCATCACCAAACCCTTCAACAACGAAGAGGTCCTGGCTCGTATCGAGGTCCATCTCACCCTGCAACGTATCCAGAAAGATCTTCAGAAGAAGAATGACCAACTGGAACGCGAGATCACGGAGCGCAAGAAAGCGAAAGCAGTCCTGCAGCAATACGCAGAACGCCTCAGAGTGCTAAACGAAATCAATCAATCCATCCTTGCTGCCCGCTCCCCCAGTAACGTGGCCCTCGCTGCAGTGGGTCGCCTGCGACAGTTGATCCCGTGTCAGCGTGTCCTGATCATGAATATCTCCACGAGCGGGGAACTGCAGATGCTGGCCGTGGAATCAAATGGCCTCTTGAAACCTATCGATAAGGAACTCTACCATGATCTCTTCGACAATCCTTCCCTGAACAGAGGACTCACCCAGGGCAGCAACGACCTGCAAGTGCTCCCTCAACATTCATCCTTTTTAAAGGCACTCTGCACAGCCGGAGTACGCTC
>JBNGDR010000249.1:0-3789 GCA_049975685.1 Anaerolineae bacterium | reverse complement strand
CTCATCCACGGTCACCAGAGAGTGATGCTCTTCATATCCTACCTCGAGATCGTAGAGTCCCAGGACAAGATCGCCGCTGCGCAGGGTCGTCTCCAGGTCGAGGTGTAGATTCTGCGGTGCCTCCGGGGGTGGTTTTAGGCGTTCCTCCCGTTCCAGACGCTTGAGGCGGCCTTTGGCCTGGGCGCTGCGTTGTCCTGCCATATACCGGCGGATGTAATCCTCGGTCTTGGCGATATGGGCTTGTTGAGCTTCGTAGGCGGCAAGTTTTCGGGCCCGGCGCTCCTCGCGTTGCTGGACGTAAGCGGTGTAGTTACCCCGGTAGCTCTCCAGGCTGCTGGCCTGAAGCTCCCATACACGGTCAGCGAGAGCGTCAAGGAAAGCCCGGTCATGGGCCACAATGACCATACTTCCTTTCCAGCTCTTGAGTTGTTCCTCCAGCCACTCGATGCCTTCCAGATCGAGATGGTTGGTGGGCTCGTCCAGGAGAAGGAGATCGGGTTCCTCCAGCAGGAGGCGGGCCAGGAGTGCCCGGGTCTTCTCACCGCCGCTAAGATGATCGACGGGGGTGTGGAATTCCTCTTCGTCGAAACCGAGGCCGCCAAGCACGCGGGAGATCTGTGCTTCGTAGGTGAAGCCGCCGGCTCGTTCAAAGGCATCGAGGAGGATGCCATAGCGCTCGATGGCCTCATCACGTTCGATGCCGTGACCGGAAGCCATGAGCTCTTCCAGGTTGCGTAACTCACGAGCCTGCCGGAGTAGCGGAGCGAAGACCGCTTCCATGGCTTGCCAGAGGGTCCCGTCGCTTCGGAAGTCAGGCGTCTGGGGCAGGTAGCCCAATCGTGTGTTGCGGGCACGAGCGACGTTTCCCTCGTCCGGCTCCATTCGGCCCGCCAGGATCTCCAGTAGAGTGCTCTTGCCCGATCCGTTGGCACCTACAAAGGCAATGATCTCGCCGGGATGGACGGCGCAGGAGAGGTCAACGAAGACCGCTTCTGCGCCGAAGTATTTACTTAGGTGTGAAGCTAATAACAGTGTCATATCGTGGTTATTATACCAGAAAAGGACGGCGCGACCTGATGGTCTATCCGGATCTATCACGGGCCATCATATGATCAATCTCGAGTTATCTCTTGTCCTCACTCTTTATAAGAGTATAATTGGGGTATGATGGCTGTGTACGATGTGATGATTATCTTTAACGTCCGGACAGTTGACTGAACACCTTACACAAGGAGGTGCGAAGGTGAAGTATCCTCCCGGATTGCGACATGTGATCGCTGAGACTCGCCTATTCACGGATGCGCAGTCCTACGTAATTGCGAAGTTACCGGCGCATCAGAGTGAAGAGGTCATTCATATCCTTACAGATCTCGACAATCCTTTGATCACCTTGGTGTGGGACAAGGATGAGGTAACGCTGGTTTTGCCTCAGGAGGTCTGGGAGGCCCGTCGCCCGATGTTGGACGTAGAGGAAGAATCTCCCAGCTATCGACTCATTACCTTTGATCTCCCCCTGGATCTGGGCCTGGTTGGGTATCTTGCCATCCTGGCGACTACCGTGGCGGAGGCTGGGGTCAGTATCTTCTCCATTTCCGCTTACTCTCGGGATCATTTCCTGGTGCCAGAGGACGATTTTGACCGCGCCTGGGATGCGTTGCGCGCTCTCATCCGCTCGTGCCAGGTGGATGAGGCTAACGACGACTTCTAGTGCTTGGAGCCATGTGTGAGTAGTATTCATTTCCTCCTGGGAAAAACGCTGGGAAAATACCAGGTCGTCGAGCATCTAGGCCATGGTGGCATGGCTGAGGTCTATCTCGGTCAGCAGAGCAATCTTGATCGTCAGGTTGCCATCAAGGTTCTCCATCCTTTCCTTGCGGAGGAACAAGGGTTCGTAACCCGCTTCCAGCGTGAGGCTCGAATTGTCGCCACGATGCGCCATCCCAACATTGTTCAGGTCTATGATTTTGATCACAATGAGGAACTCGACATCTACTACATGGTGATGGAATATATCCACGGCGCGACACTCAAGGAACGTCTCCTTGAGGAGAGCTCCCTTGATCAGGAAGAGGCCGTCTTTATCGTCGCCGCTATTGCTGATGCCCTCGATTACGCCCATCGACGGGAGATGATCCATCGCGACATCAAACCGGCGAACATTATGTTTACTGACGAGGGCCAACCGGTTCTGGCCGATTTCGGAATTGCGCGAATGTTGAGTTTGACCGGTTTGACGGCTAGTGGCGCGATGGTCGGCACTCCGGCCTACATGGCTCCCGAGATCGGTGCTGGTCAATCGGCTACCAAGGCTTCTGACATTTACTCGCTGGGGGTTGTACTCTATCAGACGGTGACGGGTCATCCGCCCTTTGAGGCGGAGGTTCCCATGGGATTGGTGATGAAGCATATTAACGATCCGGTCCCTTCGCCACGGCAGTTTGTGCCAGGGCTTTCCCGTGATCTCGAAGCAGCTATCTTCAAATCCCTGGCCAAGCAGCCGGAGGCTCGTTTTGCCACCGCCGGCGAGATGGCAGCGGCGTTGCGTGGGGCGATGGGGATGGAGGTTCCACCCTTAACCCCTCAGGGCAATGGACAACAGGCTGCCGTTGCACGGACTGTGGCGGCGGAGAATGAGCCACATGAAGAAGGGGAACCTTTGCTTCGACAGACCTGGCCCGGTGCCCCAAATTCAAACGACATTGCCCGTGAGGGCTTGGGAGAACGTCGGAAATCCTCGCCAGTTTTGCATCTGCTACGTGGTTCCTTGTTGGTCATCTTGTTGTTCCTGGTTGGGTTAGGGGGATGGTGGGTGGTGGCCGGATCGCTTCCCCCCTTCCTGAGTCAGGTGCTCTCCGGCGAAGCAGCAACGCCCTGGACAGATCCCAATCCCACGGTGACATTGACCGCCACCGAACCGCCTGAGAATACCATCGTGGTTTCCAATCCTGCCCCTGAGGAGACATTGACACCCACGCCGACTTACAGTTTGCCGACGGAGGAGATCTCAACCCTCCCCTGTGCGCATCGTGCGGAGGTTCTCCGTGTCTACACCTCGCCCGCCACAGAGAGCGTTCCCCCCGAGGCATCCATCATCGCTTACGTTACTCTGCGCAATGGCGGAAACTGTGCCTGGCCTCCAGATGTTCGGTTGGCCTTCATCATGGGGCAACAGATGAGCGGATTGAGCGCCTTGAACATTGAGGCTCAGCCGGTCGGTGGACAGGTTCAAGTGCTACTTCCCCTGCGCGCACCAGGTGAAGCCGGGGTCTACGAATCGGTGTGGGAAGTTCAGCTGCCCGATGGACGTCCTATCAGCAGCCAGATTACGCTGCAGGTAGAAGTGAGCCCTGAGTCGGCTACACCTACACCGACCCCTCCCTTTGAGGAGGAGATCACACCGACTCCCACGCCTCCTCTGAGTGTGGAATCGCCGGAGATCATAATGTGGGAAGTGGATGAGCAGCAGGATGTTTGGTTTGGAGAGATTCAACTCCTGGCTTCGGGTGGGACTGGGCGCTATACTTTCTATCGCGACAGTATTGGTTCGGGTACCGAGATTCCCGATGGGCTCTTGCAGTTCAGCTGGTCGGAATGCAGAGATTTCCCTTTGCAGATTATTGTAGTCTCTGGTGAGGCGGTGGAGTACTGGGAAGGCTCCATTCCTTATCCAGCGCCGGATCAGTGTGCACCGTGAAGGAATGGGCTTGATGGAAGAGCCGGTTGTTATCGGTGACTTGATTTGTAAGCACCCCCCTGCTGCTGAAGGATGAAAATCCTGAGGTAGCGGGG
>JBNGDR010000248.1:0-3789 GCA_049975685.1 Anaerolineae bacterium | reverse complement strand
TCCAGGTTGCGCAATATGGTTTTGGGGATTTCCTGAAGGTCCGGACGGTTCAGCGTGGGGACGATTACGATTCTGGCACCCGCCCGGTGCGCCGCCAGGAGTTTTTCCTTCATCCCCCCGACAGGCAGTACCCGACCTCGCAGTGTGACCTCTCCCGTCATCGTCACGTCGCGGCGCACCGCGTAGCCCGTAAAGGCTGAGAAAAGCGCCGTCGCCATGGTGATGCCTCCTGAGGGGCCGTCCTTAGGGATGGCGCCCTCGGGTAGATGGATGTGAATATCGATCTTGTCGAAGTCCTCGGGATCGATATCCCACTCCTCGGCCCGCGCACGGAGGCAGGTTAGGGCTGCCTGGGCTGATTCCTGCATGACCTCCCCCATCTGCCCGGTGAGGTTGAGGTTACCCTTACCCGGCATCAGTGCCACCTCAACGGGGAGCAGATCGCCGCCGTCGGGGGTCCAGGCCATGCCCATAGCCACGCCCACTTGATCTTCTTTCTCAAGGCGCTCGTGGATATAGCGCGGTGGCCCCAAATGACGTTCTACTCTCTTGGTGCTGATGGTCGCCATCCGGTGCTTTCCTTCGGCCAGACGCCGGGCAGCTTTCCGGCAGAGGCCGCCAATTTCCCGTTCCAGGTTACGCACACCCGCCTCGTAAGTGTAGTCTCGGATGAGCACTCGCAGTGTCTTCTCGGGAAAGTTCGGAGGTTGTTCCGCCAGGCCATTCTGTTCCACCTGTCTGGGTATGAGGAAGCGACGGGCGATCTCCACCTTTTCCTCTTCCGTATACCCCGGAAACTCGATGACCTCCATCCGATCTTCCAACGCCGGTGGGATGGGCCCCAGGACGTTGGCGGTGGTGATGAAGAGCACATTCGAGAGATCGTAAGGAATCTCCAGATAATGGTCGGAAAAAGCGTGATTCTGCTCGGGGTCCAAGACCTCCAGCAGTGCTGAGGAAGGATCACCGTGGAAATCGTAACCCAGCTTGTCCACCTCATCCAGCATAAAGACGGGATTGATGGTCTTCGCGCGCCGCATGGTCTGGATGATGCGTCCGGGTAACGCGCCGATATAGGTGCGGCGATGGCCTCGGATCTCTGCTTCATCACGGACACCGCCCAGGGAGATACGGACGAACTCACGGCCCAGGGCTTCGGCGATGGAGCGGCCGAGCGAGGTTTTCCCCGTGCCCGGAGGACCGACAAAGCAGAGGATGGTGCTGCGGCTTTGATCCGGCACCAGTTTCTGCACTGCGATGTACTCCAGGATGCGTTCCTTGGCCTTTGGCAGCCCGTAATGACGGGATTCCAACACCTGCTCGGCGTTTTCAATGTCCAGGTTGTCCTCCGAGGCCTCCTTCCAGGGAAGATTGAGCAGCCAATCCAGGTAAGTACGGATAATACCTACCTCAGGGGCCATGGGGGGCATCATGGAGAGACGATAAAGCTCCTCCTCGACGCGTTCTCGAACGTGCTGAGGGAGATCCGCCTCATCCACTTCCTGTTCTAAACGGACTACCTCGCGCGCGAAAACGTCCATCTCTCCCAGCTCCTGCTGGATGGCACGCAACTGCTCCCGCAGGAAAAACTCTCGCTGGGATCGATCAACCTCTTTCTGTACGTTCGTGTGGATCTTATCCTCGAGCTCCAGGACGTCGAGCTCACGTGCCAGGTGGACGCTGATCTTCTGCAACCGCTCAAGAGCCTCCCCCGTCTCCAGCAGTTCCTGGCGTTGTTCTACAGTGAGGTCGATCATCTGAGCGATGAGATCCGCGAGGGGGCCCGGCCCTTCGGCGTTCAGCGCGTAAATATAAGCCTCGTCGGGCAGACTGTGGTTTAAGTCCACTATCTTTTCGAACATGGTCAGTACGGCACGGATGAGAGCGTCGACCAGCGGACCACTCTCTGAGCTCTCGGGAAAGGATTCAACCAGGGCTACCATAAAAGGTTCTACTTGGCGCACTTCGAGCACGCGCACCCGCTCAAATCCCTGACAGACGGCGCTGGTGGTGCCATCGGGTAGACGAAGCGAGCGTACAATGCCGATCTGGGTACCGATGGTGTAGAGATCCTCGGGTTGCGGATACTCCAGTTCGGAAAGCTCAGCTTCGGGAATCTCCGCCACGGCGATCAAGGGCCATTCCTCATCGATTGCGATCTCCAACGCTCGCAGAGAGGGCGGACGCCCAACGTAGATGGGCATCATCGTCTGCGGGTAGATAACCAGATCCCGCAACGGCAGGAGAACGGCCTCAAAAGGACCTGGCTCGCGACCGATACCAAGATCCTCCTCAAAGATGTCTTCCGGCAACGGAGAGAAATTATCCCAGTTCATGATTCTCTTTCTCTACAGATTCTAGGGCTGTTCCCAGGGTTCTTCATCCCAATCCACCTGGGGTAAATTCAACGGTCCCTCCTCGGCCCAGGCTTCGCGGATCTCTGCTACGAGGAATATAGAACCCGTTGCCAGGATACCCATCTTAGGTTCGAGGTGCCGACATGCCTGTTCTAACGCGCGTTTCGGATTTACCGCGATCTCCGCACCGTGACCGAGATCGGCGCAGAGGTCGGCGAGTTCATAAGGCACCGCAGCGCGGGGATGATAGGAACGGGTAACGATAACTATCTCGCTGGTCGGCAGGAGAGCTTTCAGCATCCCTTCAACATCCTTGTCATTAGAGGCGCCATAGATGAGGATCCAGCGGGTATCCGGGAACCAGCTTTGCAGCGATTCACGGAGGGTCTGCGCGGAGTAGGGATTATGGGCGCTGTCCACGACGATCAGGGGATCGCGGTTAAGGACCTCCATCCGTCCTGGCCAGACAGCGGAGGAGAGTCCCGTGGTCACCGCTGTCTGGGTGATCCAATCCTGTCCTGCCTCTCGGACACGATCGAGGGCGGCGATGGCAGTAGCTGCGTTTTCTTGTTGGAAATCGCCCAATAAGGGGATGTGATACTCTCCCTCCAGTGGGGAGGTCCCTTCGGTGCGGTGAAGGGTCAGGGATTGCCCCGCGAAAGAGCGTTCCCCCGGGTCCCAGGTCCAATCCCGACCTACCAGCGTAAAGGGTGATCCCCGCTCCTCCGCCAGATCTTCGAGGACAGAGACGGCTGCGGGTTGCTGCGGAGAAGAGACGATAGGCACGCCCGGTTTGATGATCCCACCCTTCTCGGCAGCGATCTCCTCGATGGTGTCGCCCAGTAAATAGGTATGATCAAGACTCAACGAGGTGATGATGCTCACCAGTGGAGTAATGACGTTGGTGGCGTCCAGACGACCGCCCAGTCCTACCTCGATGACTGCCAGATCGATCTCCTCGCGGGCAAAGTAGAGAAAGGCCAGAGAGGTCGTGACCTCGAAGATAGTCAAATCGGGCACACTCTCGATGACAGGTTGCAACTCCTCGATAAGGTCCGCCATCTGCTGTCGTGAGATGGGCTCTCCATCGATCTGCATCCGTTCTCGGTAGGTATGCAGGTGCGGTGAGGTGTAGAGCCCCACCCGTTTGCCGCTGGCCTGGGCAACCGACGCGAGCATGGCGGAGACGGAGCCCTTGCCCTTTGTCCCCGCGACATGTAACTTCGGATAGGCTTTCTGCGGATTTCCCAGCCGCTCCAGAAAATGTACCACCCGATCGAGACGGAACTCCTCCGGGGTATAGCGTTCAATACGCCGTTTCTCGTAGTCAACGAGACTGTAGAGATAACGCAGTGCGTCGTGATATTTCATGATTACATCCTTACTCCAGCCTTCAGGTACGGTATAGAAAGATGGAGCCGAATTCGGCTCC
>JBNGDR010000247.1:0-3798 GCA_049975685.1 Anaerolineae bacterium | reverse complement strand
ACCTGTCCGTGTTGATTCACCGAACCGGTCACAGCCAGCGTCTGCCTAATAGGTACATCAGCCACGGAGGAAAGGAGTGCGTAGAGCTCGGCGGACGAAGCGCTGTCCCCCTCGATCCCACCGTAGGATTGCTCGAAGACCAGGCTGGCCTGTAATGACAGGGGACTTTCCTCGGCGTAACGACCGTTGAGGAAACCGGTCAGGATAAGTACGCCCTTCGAGTGAATGGGGCCACCCAACTCCACCTCGCGCTCGATATCAACCACCTGTCCCTTACCCAGCCGGGTTCGGGCAGTGATACGTGTGGGGCGACCGAAAGCAAAGTTCCCCAACGGCAGAACGGAGAGTCCATTCACCTGCCCCACCTGCTCCCCCTCAGTGTCAATGAGGAGGGTGTCGCGCAGGATAGATTCCTGCATGCGTTCACGAACGCGATCGGCGCGATAGATTTGCTTGTCGATAGCAAGTTGCACGTCGCCGCTTGTGACCGTGTCGTGACCCTCCTCCTTGGCCCAGTGGTCGGCCTCCCGAAGCAAATCGGCGATCCCGCGCATGCGGACGGAGAGCTTCTCAGAGTCCCCCGCCAACCGGGCGCTGCGTTCAATAACGCGGGCTACAGCACCTCGATCGAAGGGCTGGAGATCCTCCCGCTTCACCAACGTCCCGATGAGCTGGGCGTAAAGCCGTTGCCCCTCCTCGCTGCGATCCATCTCGGTGTCAAAATCTGCCTGTACCTTGAAGAGCTCACCGAACTCGGGATCGAGCTGCCAGAGCAGATAGTAAAGGATTCGATCGCCGAACAGGGCGATCTTGATGTTGAGCGGGATAGCCTCTGGCTCCAACGAGACGGTGCTGACGAGACTGAGCATTTGACCCAAAGACTCAATGCGAATCTCATCGGACTTCAATGCCCGTTTGAGTCCCTCCCAGGCGTAAGGCTGAGTTAGAACTTTGCGGACGTCCAGAATAAGGTACCCACCATTGGCGCGATGAAGAGCGCCAGCCTTGATGAGGTTGAAATCGGTCAACAGAGCGCCCATGCGTGCTATATGTTCCACACGCCCGATAAGATTCTGGTAGGTTGGGTTGTCTTCGTAAACTACAGGAGCGCCCTCTGACTTGCTGTGATCGACGATGACGTTCGCCCGGTAACGACGATTCAAGGCCGTCTCGCGGCTCGAATCACTCATACCGCCGCCACCTCCCTGAAGGGGTGAACCACCCCCCTCCCCGTTCTCCGAGGGCAAGAATTGACCGGCGTGCTCCACCACATCCTCTTGTACCGCGTCCAGGTGTTCCACGATCTTGGTATAATCGGCATACTTCTCACGAAGTTCGTCGATGAGCCCTCCAACGGCGAAGTTCGCCATCTCGCGATTCAACTCGTTGAGCTTCTCCTGCATCTCCCGCTGCCAGCTGGGAACCTGCTGGAGGATCTTCTGGAGGTCATCTTGTAGCTCCTGTACCTCCTCCTGGAGCTGCTCCCGCTCCTCCTCGGAGAGTTTCTGCACCTCCTCAGGGGAAAGGACCTCATCATTGCGAACCGGTGCTACCGCGATCCCCGCCGGGGTGCGAATAAGCGCTACATCCTTTTCCTCAGCTTTCTGCTGAAGCTGCTGGAAAGCTTCGGATTGGCGCTGCTTGAACTCCTCCATGATGGACTGTCGCCGGTTCTGATATTCCTCACTCTCGAAGGCTGCCGAGAGGGCAGTCTGTAGCTCCTCTACCAGCTCCTCCATGTCGTCACGGAACTGCACACCCTTGCCTGCCGGGAGTTCGATAACCTTGGGCTTGTGGGATTCCTCGAAGTTCTTGACGTAGCACCAATCAGAAGGAACAGGCTCCTCCTTGGCACGCTTTTCGAAGAATTTCTGGATAATACTCTGCTTGCCCGTACCGGTAGGCCCCAGCGCAAAGATATTGTAACCATCTCGCCCAATGCCCATGCCAAAGCGGATGGCCTCCACAGCGCGGGGTTGTCCAACGATCTCGGAAAATTCTTCCAGATCCGCGGTGGTCTCAAAGTCGAACTGCTCAGGATTACAGCGCTGGTAAAGTTCTGCCGCCCTCAGCTCTTCTATCGTCACGCTCATTTCAATCCTCCTTGGAGTTCATTTCATTCATATCAATCAATTTCAGAAGAGTCAAGTTTTCTTTTCTACCGTCTTCCCATGATATCCAGTACCTCGCTGTCGGGAACGTCATACCAATTGTGATAGACCTGGGCCACAGCGCGGAAGAGAGTAGGCTGCTCCAGGATGACCAGATCGTCTACCAGATCCGCGATCTGATTGGCAACCCGTTTGCCTGCCACCGGAACGGCGACGACGATCTGGCCTGCCTGCCGCTTCTTGCAGAGCTTGATGGAAGCGCGCATGGTGGAGCCCATGGCGATACCATCATCAACGAGAATGACCGTGCGATCGGCCAACTCCGGCAGGGGCTCCCCACCCCGCAATACCTCGATCCTGCGTTGGATCTCCTCTCGCTGCTGCTCCTCGATCTGTTCAATCAGCTGATCGGAAAGACGGTGGCGCTCACCTTCGAAGATGAATGCACTGCCATCTTCCGCGATGGCCCCAAACCCCGCTTCTGGGTTGTAGGGATAGGGTAACTTGCGGGCGATGAGTAGATTAAAGTCGGCGTCGAGGTGCTTCGCGACCTCGTAGCCTACTTCTACCCCACCCCTGGGGATAGCGAGAACGAGAAGATCCTCATCCCGGTATTTCTCCAGCGCCCGGCCCAGCTGTCGACCTGCGTCCTGCCGATCCTTGAACATATGTCGCCTGCTCCTTTATGGCTCCACCCGGTACTACACAATATGGCACCTTCATCTACCCTGCCGGAGATTCTTCTGCGATAGTCGCAACCAATACAAAAGGAACGTTCGCATCACAAGGAAACCTAATAGCGCGGGGATCAGCCGAATCCACTTGCCGGCCATGACGACAAAGAAGGCCGTCATGGCCGACAGCGTGCGCAGAAGAAAGCTTCCTACAGCGAGCAACATAGGACGACGCACCTCGCTCAAGCGTTGTGCGGTCAGCCACAGCCCACCAAAATAGATCAGGCCAATGCCTACACCGGCGAAGAACGCCGAAATCAGGGGGAAGATCGCGTCCATAGCTCCCCACTTACTCGCGCATGATGCCCGAAGCGCGCTTTGCAATCATGGCTATTCAAAGTGAGAGCGGGCACTCTCGACGGCGGCCTCCAGATCGTCGAAGGCATCGTCAACACCCGATTTGAAGTCCTGCCACGCCGATTCTCCGGCCTCCCGTACCTCCTGGAGCCGTCGCTCGGCCTCCTCGCGCCGATCCTGCAATGTTTCGACTCGCTCATAAAGCTCGATCTTTGTGTCGGCCTTCGCCTTCTCAGCCTTGGCTCTCAACATCTCGATGCGGGCCTGTAATTCCCTGAGCTGAGCCTCGCGTTTCTCCTCGTAAGCTTCTTTCTTCTCTGCCATTCTCTCCTCCTATTTTATCATCTCCGTCTGTCATACATCGTTATACAACTTATCGTTGGCCTAACAGGGGGCAGCGGGCAACAGCATCCCCGCTGCCCCGACGTCTCCTACTCCTCCTCAACGACAAAGGAGATCTTGGCGTTCACCCGGTAGGAGGTGATCTCGTCATCCTCCACGATGGCCTGCATCTCCTTGATATAGATGGACCGAATGTTGTCGACAGTTTTCGCCGTCTCCTTCAACGCGCGGCGCGCGGCGTCCTCCCAGCTTTCCTCGGAATCGGCCAGCACCTCAATAACCTTGACAATCCTCATAGTTACACTCCTTTCGAA
>JBNGDR010000246.1:0-3806 GCA_049975685.1 Anaerolineae bacterium | reverse complement strand
CTACTGAGCTACGAAAGGCGCTATTGCGGTGCTAACGGCGCCGACCGCGACCACGTCCACGTCCACCAAGGCGTAATCCCCAGCGCGGGCGTCTTCCGCTCATGGAACGCGGGGCACCCCTGCCGAAGAAGCGCTGTAGCGGGCGAAAGCGGGACGTCGCACCGGATGTCGGGTTGCACTGTCCACGCGCTCCACCCGTCATCGGTCCTGCGCCTTCCGGTCCTGTACCATCAAATCCAGGCATTAGGTTTCACCTCCTTTCGAAACGAGTTAAGAGTTGCAGGTTGGAAAGTTTGAAAGTTGTTTACATCCATTCTTGATATAGCTTGCCCCACAGAGACGCTTCCACCAATTTCAAGGTACTCACGTCTGTAGGGCCGGGCTCAGGTCGGTGATCTGTTCCGCTATGGGCCTGAACCCCTCGGCGGCATAAGCCTCAATGCGCCCGCCGTCGCAGTGCAGCGCCAGCTCGGGATCAAGGGGGATCTCCCCCAGCATGGGCACGTTCAACCGCTCTGCGGTCATCCTCCCCTGGCTGGGACCGAACACCTCGATCCTGTTACCGCACTCGGGGCAGGTAATATAGCTCATGTTCTCGACCAGGCCCAGAATGGGCGCACCCAGACGCTGTACCATGCCCGCCGCTTTTCTCACGACCATACCCGCCAGATCCTGAGGTGACGTGACCAGCACCACGCCGCTCAGCGGGATGGCCTGCATCACGGTCAACGACGCATCAGATGTGCCCGGCGGCAGATCCACCACCAGATAGTCAAGATCACCCCACACCACGTCATGCCAGAACTGCTTGATAGCCTTGCTGATCATAGGGCCACGCCAGACGACGGCCTGGTCCTCGCTGGGCAGCATCAGGTTAATGGACATGACCTTGATGCCCGTCTCCGTCTCCACCGGCTGAATGCCCAGAGGGCTCATCAGTGGATTCTCATGCAAGCCGAACATCTTCGGCTGACTGGGACCGGTGATGTCGGCGTCGAGCACGCCGACGCGCAGCCCGTGGCGTTGCAGCGCCACGGCCAGCAGGGCGGCCACCGAGGATTTACCCACACCCCCCTTGCCACTCAAGACGGCGATAACGTGTGCGATCTTGTTGACGGCCTGCGCGGAAGGCGGTTTCCCTTCGGTCTGTGCCATGAAAGCCGCACGCTCCTGTTGCCCCATCTCGACGAAATTGACCCGCACCTCAAGATGAGTATCTATGGTTTCGATAACATCTTGAACCATCTGCTCCAGCTGATCCTTGATGGGGATCTCCTTGAAAGGCACGGATAAGCTCACCTGGACGGCGTCATCCCGCACCTCGATCTCCCTGACCATATTAAGCGTCACTACATCTTGCTCCAGCTCGGGATGAATCACCTCACGTAATTGTCGGCGTATCTGTTCTTCACTAACCATGCATTATCCTCCGGTAACATTCAGGTAGTCTTGTAGTTTCGCAATCTTGTAATCAATGGTGCTCGCCTTCGCCCTCTTCCATGTGGCGATAGTAGGCCTGGATGAGCCGGCCGATCCGCGCGTAGGTCTGCTCCAGATCCTTGATATACCCGCGTAGCACCTCATCTCCCAGTGCTGTGAGACGATAGACCCGTCTTGGTGGCCCCAGGGTGTTATCGGTATCCCAACACGACGTGACCCAGTTCCGGTCCTCCATATCGCGCAAAACCCGGTAGACGACGCTGGCATCGAGATCATCGAGATCGAAGTCCGCGAGCTGTTCCAGCAGCAGATAACCGTGAACAGGCCCGTGGTGCAGAAGCAACAGCACAGTCGGCTCCAGAAACCACACGCCGCCTCGTGAACGGCTCCACCGTCGTCGTTGTCGTCGTCGCCCTTGCATTGAGATCTATATTCCTCCTACTACCCCTATCCATATTCTAAGCTACTATTTACAATTTGTCAATAGACAGATTGTGAATAAGTAGGATTAGCATTTAGAATGAGCGAGAAAGCGATAGAGCGACAGAACGAATGAACGATAGAGTGAGTGGATGAGAGAAAAGTGGGAGGCATAAGAGGATCACGGTACGGCGCACCTGGCACAAAGGAACACCGGGACTTGGAGTGTGGACGATCTGGTGTACCCTCTCGGCACCAAGTCGCTAACTTTCGACTTTCCAACTTGAAACATTCAACGGATTCTCGCGAAGGAGCTATAACTATGTTACCAACTATAGATTTTCTGAGACGCAGACTGGAGAAGATGATCGCATGCAAGGCCCAGCAGGGGCACCGGATCTCCGGGCTGTTAACGGAATTGCACCACCTGCCGTCCAGTTATGACGCACTGGCAACATTTGCGCAGAAGTTAACCGTCCTACCCCTCCGCGCGGATTGGCCCTACAGGGAACCTAACGATCTAGAGCAGATCTGGGCGGAGTGCGCAGCGGATCGCCCCACCGGCCCGCTCCGCGCCGTCGATCCGGAGGCGATGACCGGGCGAGTGCAAGCAGCTTTCGAGGGAGCTGTCTGTGGTTGTATGTTGGGCAAGCCCCTGGAGGTAGACCCGACGCTGGCGGAGATTCGCGCGGCGGCCGAACGCTGCCACGAATGGCCCCTCCGCCACTACGTCAGTGAGGCCCTGCTTGAGGCGCTGGGACGGCGGCATCCCAGTGCCGCCGAGACGACGCTGGGAAATATCCGTTACGTCGCGCCCGATGACGACATCAACTACGATATTTTAGGCATGCTGGTGCTAGAGCAGCACGGTCTCGCCTTCACGCAGCCGCAGTTGATGCGGCTGTGGCTGGAGAACCTGCCCCCCGCCTGGACCTTCGGCCCCGAGCGTACCTTCCTCACCAGGGCGGCGCTCGCCTCTATCGACGAGGACCGCGAACCGACAGTGGACGACCTGGCGACCTGGGCCTCTACCTGGAACCCCGGCGCCGAGCTCTGCGGGGCGGCGATCCGGGTGGATGCCTACGGCTACGCTACCCCCGGTCACCCGGCGCTAGCGGCGGAGCTGGCCTGGCGGGATGCCAGCATGACCCATCGACGAACGGGCATCTACGCCGCGATGTTCGTCGCCGCGGCCATCGCCACCGCCTTCGTCGCCACCGGACCGCTGGAGATCTTCGAGATCGCGCTCAAGTACGTCCCGAAGCGCAGCCGCTTCCACGAGATCGTCTCCGATTGCCTCAACATGGTGGCGCGGGCGAGGGATTGGCTCGACGGTTACGAACAGATACACACGAAATACGGCGCCTACGGTCACTGCCAGCTCTACCAGGAGTGCGGATTACTCATCAACTCGGCGCGTTTCGCGACGGACACCGCGGACGCCTTCTGTAAACAGGTGGCCCAGGGGTGCGATACCGATTGCTTCGGGGAGATCATCGGCTCTATCATGGGCGCCTACTTCGGCCCCGGACACCTCGACGGGCGCTGGCTGGCCCCCTTCAACGACGACCTGCGCACCTCTCTGGCGGGCTTCTACGATCGCTCCCTCACCTCCGTCGCCCAGAGGATGGCGAAGCTACCCGCAAATAAAGGCGGAAGGATGAAGTATGAAGGCTAAGAGTAAGGGGGTTTTCTCTGCATCTCTGTCCCTCCGCGCCTCTGCGTTATCCATCCCTTCACCGCACCCCGATCCGCACCTCGTCGCTCTGTATGCGGGAGCCGTCAAGGGCTTCGCCCACGGCCTGGATGACGTGATCGCCAGGGACCAGGGGCCACAGGACGGTATAGGGCGGCTCCGTGAACTCGGCCACGGTGAGCCCATCCACCCGGAGCGTGACGCGGCGCAGATCCCCACCCGCGACGGCGGTGATGGACAGGCGCTGGTC
>JBNGDR010000245.1:0-3839 GCA_049975685.1 Anaerolineae bacterium | reverse complement strand
TATTCGGGCGATCCTTCCGCCACCATCGGTGGCTTTCCCCCGGAGACGTCGAAGGGTGCAAGCCGTGAGGGCGTCAGCGCGCCGTGTACCCTTACCCCTACAGTTTACTTGCCCGCAGCCTTCAGGCAATTCGATCCCTCCCAGCCGCCTCCGGTGGAGACGTGTATCGTCATCGACGGGCAGGCCGATGACTGGGACGGGTATCCCCTGCTATACGAGGACCCCTCCGGGGATGCCGAAAACGGCTTTCTCGATCTGACCACCGGTTATGCGTTTGTCAATCAGCACGCGCTGTATCTGTTGGTGGAAGCCGTCGATGTGAATGCGCCCCTGGTGCAGTTCGACATGGTCTTCCAGGTAGATGCCAAAACCCTGCTGATCTCCTGGACGCCGGGGCACGCTGACGGGTACGTAGGTGACGTCACGGAGGGCTATCAACCCCTTGGCCCCACGAACGACTCGGTTTTTGCCTTTGATGCTATGTTGGAGGGCCGGGTGGACCTGCGTGATCTCGGTTCACCGGAGAGTGTCAGCCTTGTGGAGATTAACGTTATGGTGGGCGAGTGTTGCGACTATCCCGCCTGGCGTGCCGCGGACCAGTGGCGACCGGTGGACGTCACGCCCGTCGTCGATGAGGTCGATCACCGCCGGTGGGTCAGTGTTGCCCCGAAATACGCGCTGGCCCGCCTTTTCAGACTGCCGCTGTGGGATTGGGTTGCCGAGCCCCTATTCTTACCGCCTGTGCCCGATTTGTCGAGCATTGGTCGCAGCCAGAGCGGCGTGATCTATCTGCAACAGGGAGGACTCAGCGTAGGGCTCTCGACGCTCCATCCCGCCACCGGTGAGGTGACGCGCACACTCGATCTACCCCCCGAGGGAGATACGCGCGTTGTTGGCGGGCCGGGTGATACAGCCTTCATCTCGGTCGGCGATGAGATCTGGCAGGTTGAACCTGGCGGTTCCTATACCGTCTGGGGCCAGGCCACCGACGGTTCTGCGTTCTACTACACAGCCGCAGGTCAACTGCTGGGCCGTTCGCACGATCGGACGCGTGTCCTGGAACTCTTCCCCGATGGGAGCTCGCGCGAGATCGCCTGCGGGTTCGCTGACATCAATGACATCGTGGCTGCCCCCGATGGTACCGTGTTTGTCTCAGATTGGGAGACGGGCAGTATCACCCGCGTAGATCCCGACGGCACGCAGCACCTGCTGGTCGAGAACGTGTTATACCGTGACCCGATGGATATGGAGGTCGATCCCGATGGCAACCTCTTCCTGGAGACGGTCACCACCGGTTTTGTGCAGGTAGATCGCGACAGCGGCACCCTCACCCCCTACGAGACGGCGCACACGCTGTGTACCATTCACCAGTCCGACTTCGTCTTCATCGCTCCCGGTGAAGTGCTCTTTATCGATCCGACATGGAGTCAGGTTACCTGGGCAGATCTGGACACCGGGCAGAGTGGCCTGTTGATCTCCAACCAGGGCGCCAATACGTGGGCCGCGGATATCGGGCCAGATGATGCGCTCTACGTGGGCGCCTGGGGCTGCGGTGAAGCGATCCCTGCTCAGGTGGTGCGGATTACGGACGACGGCGCTCGGGAGGTTTACGTGGATGGGCTCCGTGACGAGGTGCGCGACCTTGCCTTTGCTCCCGATGGCGCGCTGTACGTCGCCACGCACGACTTCGATCTGGGAGGCACGCCGGTCTACTACGTACCATCGGCGGGTGGAGATCCGGTTGAGATAACCGGTACTACGAGCTATAACATCAAATCCCTGGCCGTGGATCCCGTCAGTGGCAACCTGCTGGCGACTGAACACGCGGGCTCATCCGTGCTGGAGTTTAATCTCGGTGGCCTGGTAGCTGAACATCCTGTTCAACTCCCCAAGGAGGTCTTTGACTTCTACGCAGACATCACCCCTGACGGTACCCTCTATGCCTATGGCTCGGAATTGGAGCGTGCCTGGACCGGACCGGTGGTGGAACGCTGGGTGCTGGCGTTGGATCTGGATAGTGGTACTAGTGAGATCGTCTTCCAGTACGACCGCCAGGGCTGCTGCGTGATGGGCAATCTTAGCGCAGACGTAAGAGGCACGCTATGGTGGGTGGTTGATCCAGAGATGTGGATTTATCGTATCGTACCCGATGGCGAGACAACCCTTTTTGCTCAAAACCTGTCCTGTGATCCCGCTGCGGTGGTGTCAGACAGTGACGGGGACGTTTATTTCACCAGCCCCAGTGGCATCTTCCGCATCTTCGAGGAGGTCCCATGAGCCATTGGCTTATCATCGACCATGAAAATCTAACGCTAGCTGTCATTCCGAACAGCCTGTCCTGAGTCTTCGAAGGATAGTGAGGAATCTCGTTCTACGAAAATGAGATTTCCCCGCTGCCACTTCTGCTTTGCTTCCCCACTTCGCTCGGGACAGGCCGTGCAAGGCTCAGGGCACGGGCTTCGTCACTGCATTCCTCGGAAGCTTGTCCCGAACGGCCTGGCCTGAAGGCAGTGAAGGATAGTGGGGATGACAAGTGGCTATTTTCGAAAGGAGGGTAAGTGAGTATGAAGATCAATGACGTTGGTGATGGTGTCACGAAATGGATGCGCTGGATTGCTCGAATCTGGAGCGTCCCGATTATTGTCTTCGCTATACTTATGCTACTCGGCTATGCCTGGAACCTGGTGACAATAGGTAGAGCCGATCCCCATGCAGTGGAGGATTATCCCCCCATTGAAAACCTGCCCCCGCTATTCGCCTTTCTGAGTATCCTGGGATTGGCGATTGCCTGGCGTTGGGAGGGGATAGGAGGGGCGATTGCCGTCCTGTTCTCTCTGGCAGCCCTTCCGGTGCTTCTGATTCACTGGCCCATCGCTCACGACTTTCCTCGCTATCTTGTGGCGCCTTATGGAACCTGGCTGTTGATCCTCATACCTGGCATACTATTCCTGCTGTGCTGGTGGCGATCGAAACGGTGAATCGGCGGATGAACGAATGAGCGAATGAACGATAGAACGAATAAGCTGGGCGTAGAGTTTTCTGACGAGGTGGAGGGACTATGAGTGAGCGGCACGATCTTCCCAGGCTCTATCGTGACCTGGCGGAATGGTGGCCTCTGCTATCGGCGCCTGAGGATTACGCTGAGGAGGCCGAATGGTATAGACGAGCCATGGTTTCGGTCTCCGAACGGGAAGTTGTGACGGTGCTGGAGCTGGGCTCGGGTGGTGGGAATAACGCTTCGCATTTGAAGAAGTACTTCGCTATGACTCTGGTGGATCTTTCGGAAGGGATGCTTCAGGTCAGCGAGCGGCTGAATCCCGAGTGCGAACATATCCAGGGCGATATGCGTGATGTAAGCCTGGGTCGTGAGTTCGACGCAGTCTTTGTGCACGACGCCGTCAGCTATATGACTTCGCTCGCCGATCTCGGGCGGGTCATGAAGACGGCGTACGAGCACTGCGCGCCGGGAGGCGTTGTGCTCTTCGCGCCTGATAACACGCGGGAGACATTCAAACCCGAGACCCGACACGGAGGGCACGACCAGGGAACGCGCGGTTTGCGTTATCTATCGTGGCAGTGGGATCCCAACCCGGATGACACGGCCTACCTCTACTTGATGGTCTATGTGCTGCGTACCGGCAGCCGCGATGTCGAGGTGATCCAAGACCTCCATGTCTGTGGTCTCTTTGCGGCAGGGGAATGGCGGCGTGAACTGGCTGACGTTGGATTCAACCCGATCTCACGAGGGTTCGAGCACAGTGAGCTTGAGCCGGGATCGATGACCGTCTTCCTCGGTGTAAAACCGTTGGATGGGGACAAGTAGCCCGTGGAGACATACA
>JBNGDR010000244.1:0-3865 GCA_049975685.1 Anaerolineae bacterium | reverse complement strand
GCAACTCGGAAACCGAAGAAATCGGAATCCCAGGGAAGGATCCTGACGGGTAAAGGCTTCTCATTCATCGCCTCATCCCCCTGAATCACATAGAGAAGTATAGAGCTTTTCGTAGCCATCCACCATCGTCTCCAGAGCAAAGTGCTCGCGGACAAACGCGCGTCCCTGTTTGCCAAAACGCTCGCTCATATCCTTGTCACGCAAAAGGCGTATACAGGCCTTAGCCAACGCATCGGGATCTCGTGGTGACACGAGAAGCCCGGTACGCCCCGGGATCACCGCCTCTGAAATAGCCCCGACGTCCGTCGCCACCACGGGCTTACCCATGGCCAGAGCCTGGATGGTCACCAACCCCATGCCCTCGCGCACCGAAGGCATGACGAAGAGATCGCAACCGGCATACAGGGCCTCAAGATCCCGCCGAAAGCCCAACAACAGGACCGAGTCCTGCAAACCCAGGCGCTCCACGTCTCGTTGGAGCAGCGACAACTGAGGGCCATCGCCTACCAGTAGCAATCTCGCTGCCGGGAATTCGCTGACGATCTTGGGCATAGCGTCGATCATGTACCGTTGTCCCTTGTGGGGATGGAGCCTGGCAATATTAAGCAGGACAGGCCCCTCTCCTGCAGGTAAAGAGTCCAGAGGTTCGGTGGGTACCAATTCACCCATCCGGGCCTTATCTGTTCCCAGAATAATGAGGGCGATCTTCTCCTGTGGTATTCCGGACTCCCGCAGCTCATCCACGGAACGTCGGACCTCGGCCACAAAACGCGTGTACAGAGGCGAAAGCACGCCCCACATGGGAAAGACCCACGGCAGGGACTGGTTACGCAGAGCGTGAATGGTGACCACGATTCTCGATGCCCCGCTCAATCGCCCTAGAAATCCTCCGAGCAAGGTTGAGAAGGAAAGATGCAGATGGAGAATATCATAAGTTTGGGCGCGCAACGCCCGCCACATTCCAAGGGGCAGCCAGGGATTGTACTTCGAGTTCACCAGGCTTCTGACGCTGATTCCCAATGCTTCCAATTCTTCGAAATAGGAGCCGCGTCCATGCAAGGCCCAGACCTCCACCTCAAAGCGGTTCGGATCAAGGTGACGCGCCAGATCGAGGACAACCTCCTGGGCGCCACCAGAACCCAGATGGTCGATGATGTGAAGCACTCGAATAGGAGCTGCCATAGAAAGGTCTACTTCGCGTGTCTCTTGAGAAGCTGGAAGTAGGTCTGAGATATAACCGACCAGTCATAGGGCTCGCTCAGTCTCAAACTAGCCTCACCCATACGCTTTTGAAGATCTGCATCATCAACCAGGACCGCGAGTGCCGCGATCAACGCCCCAACGTCACGGGCAGGCACGACGAAGCCGTTCTCGTCATGGTGAACGACGTCACGATTGCCGACCGCGTCACTCGTCACCAGGGGGAGACCACTCGCCATGGCTTGCAGTAGAGCAATAGACAGCCCCTCCATGAGTGAGGGGAGCACGAAGATGTCGGCTTCGTGCAGATACCGCCGCACCTCTTCCTGTGAAACCCATCCAACAAAGTTCACACAATCACCAACACCCAGTTCCGCAACCAGAGACTCCAATTCGGGGCGTAAGGGACCGTCACCTACAATATTCAGCTTAAAAGATTTGGACACACGTCGGCGCAGTTCTGGTAGACCACGGATGAGATAGGAGAGCCCCTTTTGTTTCACAATGCGCCCTACGAAGACCAAAGTGCTCTCTCTATCATCCGAACGCTCCCTTGTAGGAGGACGATAAGTAGCGCAGTCTATACCATTTCGAATGATGGAAACCGGTACATCTGGATAGGCATCTTTCGCAAGGTCACGGAGCCCTTGCCCCACCGCCACGATAGCGGCAGCATTTTTCCAGATGGGACGGGTCAAGGGTAACAACAATCTGTACCACTGTTCGGTCTGCGGATCATCGAAGCCGGGTACGTCCCCCCCGTGCAGCGTGATGATGTAAGGTATATCCAGAAGTTTCTTGATGAGATAACCCAGGGGTCCCACGGGCACTGCAAAATGCGCGTGGACAATGTCGGGCTGCCATCGTCGCGCCAGACGCAACGCAGGTAGGATGCTTAATACGAAGTAAGAGAACATCTCCCGGACGCGACAACGATCGGGATACTGTCTCAGACTCAGGGTTCGGTGCACCGTATAGCCATCAATCTCCTCGACACGGGGCAGGTCACCCCAATGTGCCGTCAATACCTGGACCTCTGCTCCTAGCTGGACCAGATGACAGGCAATAGCTTTGGAAACGGCGCCTCCACCACCACCGATGGGGGGAAACTCGTAATTGAGGACCAGGACGCGCATCAGATCTCGCACGCCGTCATCTCAAACCAGGAAGGGGCCGGGAGAATCGAAGATACCAGTGAGAAATGTTTACAGGGGGAAATCCGCCGACACTGGAGCGCGTCATCCAGATCAACCATCTCCGCTAAATCACCCGTTGAAAAGAGCACATCCACCTCAATGAACATTATCTACCCGCGAGCGTGTATAGTACCATACCCAATTTGTCAGTCAAGCCCGCAGATGAGAGAATCGATTTAGAACTCTGTGCGGAAGCTCAATGGGGCGTAAACGTCTCATCATGGCACTCGAAGAGACACGCCGGACCAGAGATCTACGCTTTCCCAACATCGCGGGAACGCCCCGCAGCGCCGCCAGACGACCCTGCAGAGCACCAGCGTCGTGGTTAATCAATAGCGCGTAACCCACCGCCAACACATCGAAGGCTAGAATAGGCGCCAGATACCAGAGTAAGGAGGGAAAGGGATAGTTCTTGCACAACAACCAAACCTTGTTCCGTCCTTTCAAGCGATTCTTGAAGAGGGAACCCTCCTTCGCCGTGGCCGAATGAGCATGATAGACCTTCGCCCGGGGAACGTAGAGACCCCGCCAACCCGCCCACTGGGCGCGCCATGCAAGGTCCACATCCTCGAGATAAGCAAAGAATTCCTCGTCAAAGAGTCCAATCTCCTCCAGCATCGAGCGTCGATAGAGGGCAGCGCCCGCGCAGGGACCGAAGACCTCCACCTGGTGCGAGGACTCAACGCCATCCACAGTCCCTCCTAAACGATCCCACGCTATGCCTAATTTGTCAACACAGATTCCGGCGGAGTCGATGGTATCCGGTCGATGGGCGAGGATCATCTTTGTAGCGAACATACCCATCTCGGGATGCTGAGCAGCCACCTCCACGAGAGTTGACAGCCAGTCTGGCTCGACAAACGTGTCGTTGTTCAACGTGGCAACCAGCTGACCACGACTCGCCCGAATACCCTGATTGACCGCCGCGCCAAAGCCAAGATTGCGCTCATTCGCGATGACCCGCACGACGGGATGTCGGGACTTTAGCCAGGCGACCGAGTCATCCGCGGAACCGTTGTCGATGACGAAGATCTCGAAGGAAGAAAAGGTCTGCTCCTCCAGGGAAGAAAGGCATCGTTCCAGAAGTTGCCGGCCATTGAGGTTAGGAATTACTATAGATACGTCCATCGCGCGCCGCTATCACTCCATCCCATAAAAGCGTATCCCCGCCATGAAGAGCGGGGATAGTCATTATACCCAACTTGAGTGGGTTGAAAAGCGCTGCTTTTGCCCCAGAATTCTCACTTTGTGGCCCTTCGCCTAGAATCAAAAACAACACCTGCAATCACCGCCATGAGTGCCGCTGTGGTGATACCGGAACCCAGGTAGAAAGCGAGGGGTCTGAATTCGAAAACAACCTCGTGGGCACCACGCTCCAGGTAAACGCCGCGCATAATCAGATTGGTAGTCCGAATAGGCTGCTCAACCCCATCAACCAGAGCCACCCATCCGGGGTACATGACATCGGA
>JBNGDR010000243.1:0-3890 GCA_049975685.1 Anaerolineae bacterium | reverse complement strand
GTACTGGAAGCCTTCACAGGCAGCGATCTGGCAGCGGTGGACTTCACCAATCCAGAGGCCCGGTCCTGGTATCAGAGCCAGCTGCAGCGCCTCCTGGACATGGGCGCCGCCGTCTTCAAGACGGACTTCGGAGAACAGGCGCCCGTTGACGCTCTCTATCACGACGGACGCACAGGCCTGGAGATGCATAACTTATATCCTCTTCTCTATAATGCTGCTGTCTTCGAGCTCGTCGAGCGTAACTTCGGGAAGGGGATTACCTGGGGGCGTTCGGGCTACGCTGGCTCCCAACGTTATCCCGTTCAGTGGGGGGGAGACAGCTACAGCAGCCTCGATCAACTCTCCTGCCAGCTACGTGCCCTCCTCGGCTATGGTATGTCGGGCATCCCCTTCTGCAGCCACGACGTGGGAGGCTTCGACTACTCACCTGCCGCCTTTGACGCCTGCGAGCAGGAAAGCTACCCGAAGGATGCGGAGGTCTACGTGCGCTGGCTCCAGTTCGGCACCTTTTCCTCACATCTCCGCGCCCACGGCAAGCAGCCTCGTGAGCCTTGGACCTATGGCGCGGAGATCGAGGCCATCGCTCGTCGTTACCTCAACCTGCGCTACCGTCTCCTCCCTTATATCTACACGGAGGCGGTGAAATCCTCTGAGACGGCGCTGCCCATGGTACGTCCCCTCGTGCTGGAGTACCAGGACAATCCCACCACCGAGCAGGTGGATCTGGAGTACCTCTTCGGTGAAGCCTTTCTCGTCGCGCCGGTGGTAACCCCCGCGAAGCAGCGGCAGGTCTACCTGCCTCACGGTACCTGGTTCGATTACTGGACCAAGGGAAGCGTGTCGGGCGGCCGCTGGTTAGAGGTGGAAACCCCTTTAAAGAAAATACCCCTCTGGGTGAAGGCTGGCGCCATCGTCCCAATGGGACCGGAGATGGCCTACGTCGACGAATACCCTCTCGATCCACTGACGCTAGAGCTCTATCTGGACGAGAGCGTGCAAGAGAACGAGTTGGTCATTCACGACGAGAATCGTCCCACCATCCCTGTTCGCTACCGAAAGGAGAAGAAGGTGCTCACCGTAGAAGTCGGCGCTGTGCCAGGAGCACTGGAGATCGTCCTCTACGGTATGAAGGCAACATCGGTCCTGCAGGGTGTAAAGACGTTGGCTACGGAGGAGATTCCCGGTGGACAACGGGTGCGGTTAGAGGGGCGTTCGGGGAATACCCTCGTCTTCAAACTACAAAGGAAAGAAACGTCGTGAAACATCGAGAACGCTTCCATGCCACGATGCACTACGAGGCGCGCGACCGGGTTCCTCTCATCGACTTCGGCTTCTGGGACGAGACCCTGGACGTCTGGCACGAGCAGGGCCTTCCCGCTTACGTTGACCGCACCAACATCCACGACTATCTGGGAATGGATTACGACTTCAGCCAGGTGACCTTCGCGACGGGCACCGACGCGGGGCTGGTGCCGCCCTTCGAGGAACAGGTGCTGGAGGATCGTGGCGAGCAGGAGGTAGTTCAGCAAGCCGACGGCGTGCGCGTGCTGCGCAGCAAGCGCATGGGTTCCATACCTCAACACCTGGGGCATCTGCTCGTCGACCGGGAGAGCTGGGAGAAGCACTATAAGCCTCGCCTCGACCCCGCCCACCCTGACCGCATGCCCCCAGACCTGGCGACTCGCGTGGAAACCTGGGCCGATCCGGAGCACGACGAGATCACCGTCCCCTGGGTCGGTGGTCTCTACGGTTGGCTGCGTGACTGGATGGGACTGGAGAAGATCTCCCTGGTCATGTATGAGGACCCAGCCTGGTTCGACGAAATGATCGGCACCGTCGCGGACTGTATCATAGGCACCCTCGACCGGCTTCTGGGTACCGGGGCCAAGGTGGATGGCTGCGCCCTCTGGGAGGACATGTGCTACAAGGGCGGCCCTCTCATGAGCCCCAAAAAGTTCAAGCAACACATCGTCCCACACTATCAGCGAATCACGGCCTTGCTTCGGGACTACGGAGTGGATACTATCTGGGTGGATAGCGATGGCAAGATCGATCTATTGATTCCTCACTGGCTGGATAGCGGTATCAACTGTGTACTGCCCCTGGAGGTCGGTACCTGGAAGACAGATCCGATAGAGTACCGGCAACGATACGGCAAGGAGCTACGAATGTTTGGCGGCTTCGATAAACGCATCTTGGCCGGAAATAAAGACAGCATCGAACGAGAGGTCCACCGTCTGACGCCGTTGGTCGAGGAAGGTGGCTACATACCCTTCTGTGACCACCTCGTCCCCCCGGATGTCACCTTCGAGAACTATCTCTTCTACCTGGAATTGGCGCGAACCATCTGGTGCAAGAGCATTGAGTTACACCCCCAGGGCCTTGCAAGGCCTTCCACTGGGGGAGATATACCGCAAGTAGACTAACACCTAGACAAAAGGAGGTAGTGAATAGGCAATCAGGCAGAGTAAGTATCAGACTCAGACACAACAGTTATAACATCCAATAATCTCACCTCTAGGAGGAGAAAATGTATCGCAGAATAATTACCCCCCTGTTGGGACTTCTGATCGTTGCCGGGATGCTGCTGGCATCCTGCACCCCGGAGACCGTCTACGTCACCGAGACAGTAACGGTCGAGGTCGAAGTGCCTGTTGAGAGGACAGTCGAGGTCGAAGTTGAGGTACCCGTCGAGGTCGAGAAGGAACTGGGCCCCATCGTCATGTGGGCTTCCTACGATCTGACCGACGACGAGAACCCGCCCTCGGTTACCTTGCGTCAGGCCATCGACACCTTCGAGGCCACCACCGGCATTGAGGTGGAATACGAGCAGGTAGCCTGGGACCAGCTCTCCCAGAAGCTCGCTGTGCAGGCCCAATCGGGAGGCGATATGCCCGACATCGTGGAGGTCAGCAGCCAGCACGTTCTCGCCCTCATCAACGCTGGCGCCCTGATGGACATCGCCAGCATGGTGGAAGGGGCTCCCTGGAGCGACGAGCTGAACCCCAGCGAAGCACAGTCCTGCGTTATCAGCGGCGAGCGTTATTGCGTGGCAGCCGACATCCGTGGTGGCGCCTGGTACTACAACGTCACCGACTTCCCAGACGGCTGGCCCACCACGCCCGAGGGCTGGATGGAGGAAGGTGCGCGGCTCGCGGATGAAGATATGTACGTATCCACCTTCTTCGCCGGCCGGCACTACGGCGCGGTGGAGCTGACCTGGGGACCCTGGTTCTACTCCAACGGCGGCAGCATCTTTGATGAAGAGGGTAAGCCCGATTGGGCCTCCGAAGAGAATGTCGAGGTTGTGGCGTGGGCACGGGACCTTCTGGCAAACGGCTACGTCCCCGAGACCGCCTTCACCGGCGATTTCACGGCAGGGGAGACCCCCTGGGTGGATGGCACTGCGGCCTCCGTCCGCGGTGGTTCCTGGTCCTATCTCTTCATCCCCGGGCTGCAGGATAAATACGAAGCTGACGAGGTCGAGGTGGGCATGGCTTCCGACTTCGGCGAGGGCAGCAAAGTCTTCCTCGTGGGCGAGGGGTGGGCTATCGCCGAGGGCGCCGAGAATCCCGAGGGCGCTATGGCGTGGATCAACTTCTTCATGAACCCCCAGATTCTGGCCCAGTGGGCGAGCCAGCACTACGGCATTCCTACCATCGACGCCGCCTTCCAGGCCTCTGCCTTTGACAACGAATTCTATCGCGTCACTGCGGAGAATCTGGCGAACAACGGCGTTTTCATCGAACCTAGTGAGTACTATGTGGAGGGTCTAACCAAATTGGCCGAGACTCTTCAGGAGCTAATGCTCGATCCTGAAATGGACGCGATGCAAACACTTCAGGACGCTCACGACGAGATCATCAACCGCTACTACTAGATCATGTGTG
>JBNGDR010000242.1:0-3890 GCA_049975685.1 Anaerolineae bacterium | reverse complement strand
ATTGCTGTGGCTCGTCGATCCCGAACAATTGGCCGATCCGCTGGAAGAGTGGCTTGGTCATCGGAAGGCGTTAGCCTTTCTACGCACGGCCTTCGGCGACATGCTAATCTGGCACGAGGATCATGCGCGATATCTGAGCGTAGTCTACGGTCGTCTGCATCGCCCGCTGACTGGACGGCTCGATATATTGTTTGAGGTGACGCTCTGTGATGATCGCTATGTAGACATCGCCATCGACCGGCTCACTTACCGGAAGGCTCTGCCGCGCCTTGGCGCGCCCGCCCGCGACGAGGTCTATGCTTATGTGCCCGCGCTGGCCCTGGGTGGTTCGGAAGATGCCTCGGCGCTGCAAAAGGTGAAGCTGCGCGAACATCTGAGCTTCCTGGCACAGTTAGGAACGTGAGAGATGAGCACAAAAGCCGACTTCCTCCGGCGTTTCGGCCCCGTCCGTCCACTGGACGCACTCAACGATCGTTGGCGAGAGTGTCGTATACCTTGCCGCGACTACCCCGACTGCGATCCCATGTTTACAGGGCAATTCTGGACCTCGGGCTATTACCGGCCTGGTGAAGATCCTATCAGCGACGATCTGCCCTGGTGCGACATCGCGAAGGACGTTGAGTTGAGTCACGCGCTGGCTGCCCGGCTGTATGATTACGTTCTTTCCAGTGATACCGATAGTCCCTATTTCCCCTGTTTCTTCCGTATATCGCATTGCGTGGACTTCGGTGCCACTTTCAAGGCCCTTCTGGGCTGGCGGGTCGATCCGGAGTTTGAGCAGAGCCGGTTCTGGGACGATATCAAGGTTCGTCCTCTACCGCCACGAGATCGACCCGGGGGTACAGATTTTTTCTGGGATCCGCTGGATAGCGATGTCGTTAACGAGTATTTCGGTACCGAGGAGTTGCTTGCGCTCCGTGAGACCACGACGACGATGAGAGAGAATCTCACCGACTTGCGTTATATTGCCTTCCCAGAGGCCTACGTGAGCTATCCCGTCTTCTGGCTGGGACGCACGGCGCACGGCTCCTGGGTGGGTCTGTGGGCGCTACGGGTGGATACGTGATCCTTACTGCTCAGCTTCCACCTGGGTTCAGGAAGGCCATCAACCGGGCGTTGACCTCGTCTGGGGCCTCATTCTGGATCCAATGTCCGCAGTGGAGTACGTGCGACACCTCAATCTTTGGCACCCATTTCGTCAGATCGTAGGTGAGCTCCTTGCCCAGGGCAACGTCATCTTCGCCCCAGAGGAGCAGTGTGGGGCACTCTATGCTCCGCACAGTATTGACCGAACGATAGCGTAAGGCCGCCCGGTACCAGTTGATCATGGCCTGCATCGCTCCCGGTTGGGCCAACGCTGTCGCCATAAGATCGAGATCCTCGCTGGAGAAGGCCCCTTCACGCACCGCGGTGGTTCCAAAGAGGTGGCGAGCCGTCGCTCTGGGTGAGAAGGCGAGCATCTTCTCAGGTAGCCAGGGGATCTGGAATGCCAGTGCGTACCACGAGCGAAGACGCTGTTTCCAGTTCTGCCTTAGCTCCCGGGCAAAGGCTTCAGGGTGGGGCGCGTTCAGAATCACCAGCCGTTCCACCATCTCAGGATAGTCCATGGCGAGACGCCACGCCACAACGCCGCCCCAATCGTGTCCGATGATGGTGGCCCGTTCTCTATCAAATGCACGGATGAGCCCGACGACATCGGCCTCTAGGTTTTCCATGCGGTACGCGCTCGCACCTGGTGGCTTCTCACTGAGGTTGTATCCACGCTGATCGGGCGCGACGACCCGATAACCGGCTTTCACCAGCATCGGAATCTGGTGCCGCCAGCTGTACCAGTTCTCGGGGAAGCCATGAAGTAACACCGCCAGTGGCCCCTCCTCGGGTCCTGCTATCACCGTGTGCAGCCGTACCTTATCCGTTGAGACGAAGTCAGAGCGGGCTGCCACAGGGAGATCCTTGAGGGCGTCCCACGTTTCTCGATTGACGTGATGAGCTAGAGCGTACCTGCGGCGCCGTGCCGCGCGCAGAGCTTCAGAGACTAGGCTGGCCGTGACCCCCCCCAGCAGTCCGTAGGCAAGCCATCGTTGTGTTTTCTTTTTCATCGTCGACGTCGTCTACGCTTCGCCCACAGGGCGCTTGAAGAAGTAGACAAAATCCCCGTCTGGGTCGGGTAACACGGTCACCAGTTCCCAGCCAGCGTCCTCTAGAGCGCTGAAGGCGTTGCGCTCGTTCACGTAGGCATCCTTCTTGTTCTCCAGGACGCCTGCGGCGCCGAGAAAGGTAACTCGCTTGGCCTGTAATTTACAATGTTGCCACTTTGCCATGTTCGCTCTCCTTTGATTGTTTCGCAAGGCTACCCCCACGTCCGCTCTAGACTGGCGGCTGGATCGTAGCGATAATAGATGTCCGCAGGTCTGTCCTGCAGGTAGAGCCAATTGTAGGCCCTACCGGGATTTCGCACAAGCGAGCGGTATTGGTCATGCGCTTCGTTTGCACAACGTGAGCAGGCCGTGATGGGGATCGTTATGGACCAGATACGCCGCTGCCCAAAAGAGCGGCTCCGCGCCCGCGAATTGATGCGGAGCCAGCCGGGACAGGTATTGCACCGGCGCACCGTCTCCTCCTGCTCCTCGATGATCTCGTCAGTGTCGTAGTAGATATGTTTGTGGCGTGTGTAGGTTTCGCCAGTCTCCGGGTAGGTGCGGGCGAAGGTGCTAGCTGGGTTTTCCCAGACGTTGCGAAGCTCCTCCACTATCCTGTGAATCTTATCCTGGTGACGGGGTGAGGTGCGTAAAGCTTCTGGATCGTAATCCGGCTCCCGTACGTGGCTGTAGTCCAGCCCGGCCATCGCCAGAATGATGCCCAGATTCACGTAGGGGAGAGCACTCTGGATAGAGTACCCTCCCTCCAGCACCGCCAGGTCGGGCGCCAAGAGGGCGTTCAGGCGGGCGTATCCCTGCGCTGATACCTGCATCCTTGCCAGGGGATCGGAGTAGTGGTTGTCCTGGCCCGCTGAGTTGATGAGCACCTCGGGCTGGAAATCGGCCAGGACGGGCAGCACCAGATGCTCCAGCACGTAGAGCACACCCTCGTCGCCCGTGCCCGGTGGCAGAGGAATGTTGAGATTGCGGGCGAAGGCGCCCGGCCCGCCCAGCTCCTCCGCGAAGCCCGTGCCCGGGTAGAGGGTGCGCCCGTCCTGGTGCAGCCCGATCACCAGAACGTCGGGATCGTGATAGAAAATCTCCTGTGTTCCATCGCCGTGGTGCACGTCGGTGTCGACGATGGCGACGCGACGGATACCGTGCACCTGACGCAGGTGGGCAACCATTACCGCCTCATTATGGACGTTGCAGAAGCCCCGGTTGCCGTGGACGACGCGTTTCGCATGGTGGCCCGGCGGTCGGATGATGGCAAAACCATTTCCGACTTCTCCCACGCGCCAGGCGTCGGCGATGGTGAGGGCGCCTCCGGCAGCCACGCGGTGTGCCTCCGTTGCCTGCGCTGCCACGTCGGGTACGCAGACGTGGACACGGGCGATCTCCTTCTCAGTGGCCTCCCGGGGTGCGTACTCCACCACTTCCTCCAGGTCGAGCAGGCCCTCCTCGACGATCTGGTCCCGGGTGTAGAGAAGCCGCTCCTCGCGCTCAGGGTGCGTGGGAGAGATGGCCCAATCGAAGGCGGGGAAGAAGAGTAAGCCCGTCCGCGGTGAGGAATCCTGGATCTTTCTTATGAGGTTATTCATGGTTGCTTTCTCGTATCATCTAGGGCGAGTCTAGTGTACGACCCTATCGCGAAAGATCAACTTCTCGCTTCTTACGATAGCTTTACCTCTGAATGTGAACCTCAACCGTTAAACTAAGGTATAATGTGTGATGGAGCGTAATATGATAGAC
>JBNGDR010000241.1:0-3901 GCA_049975685.1 Anaerolineae bacterium | reverse complement strand
GCGGAGAAGTTTGTCGAGCCCTTTGCGCGGGCCCGGGCGGCAGGATTAGGTATCACGGTCCACGCGGGTGAGGTTGTCGGTGCCAGAAGCGTGCGCAATGCCGTGGAAGTTCTAGGCGCCCAACGCATTGGCCACGGTATCCATGCAGTGGAGAGCTCCGAGGTCGTCAGACTGCTCTACACCCGTGACGTGGCCCTGGAAGTCTGTCCCACCAGCAATTTTCAGACCGGGGCAGTACGAGGACTCACCCTCCATCCCCTCCAGGATCTCTTTGGACTACGGCTCAAGGTGACCATCAACACCGATGATCCCAGCGTCAGTGACACGACGCTCACCGACGAGTACCTGGTCGCCGTAGAGGCTATCGGTTTGCCACAACACTGGATCTGCCAGGCCCTCCTCAACGCGGCCGATGCAGCCTTCGCCCCCGAGGAGGAGCGCATCAAGCTCAAAGAGGATTTCCAGCAAATACTGGCCTCCTGCCCATCCCCAAGCGATCAGTGATCTTCCGGGAAAAAACTCTGCGGCCCTTACCACGTCCAACCGTGATGGTATAATCAGCCTCGTTGTCGAAAACCCAACATGGAGAACCGTGATCGAACCATGACCAGAATGAAACGCCAAAACGTACTGATCCTTCTCGCTGTTATTATCGCCACCGGGGCAGCGCTGCGCCTCATCGGCCTGGGTACGACGCCCCCTGGACTTCACTTTGACGAAGCTGTCTATGGGCTTCTGGCGCAGGATATTTATCGGGGCGCCCGGCCTGTCTTCTTCTCCGCCTATACGGGTCGGGAGCCTCTATATATGTACATCATGGCCTTGGTCTTCCGCTTTGTGGGCATCAACGCCCTGGGCATCCGCCTCACTTCGGCCCTCATCGGCATCGTCACGCTTCCCCTGGCCTATTTACTCTTCCGCGAGCTCTTCACCCGACGTGTGGGGCTGCTCACGGTAGCCCTCACTGCTCTCTCCTACTGGCACCTGACCGTCAGCCGCAACGGCTATCCGAACATCCTCATTCCACCGCTTGAGTGTCTTGCACTATACTTTCTCTGGCGGGGGTACCGGGATAACCGCAAGGCGTTAATGGCACTGGGTGGGATCTTCGTGGGCGGCGTGCTCTATACCTACCTGGCCGCACGTCTCTTCCCGGTGACCGTGGCGCTTTTCTTCATATACACGCTGCTTGCGGATCGCAAGCGCTTCCTATCACGTTTCTGGGGATTGACACTGGCGGCCCTGGTAGCGCTGCTCGTCTTTGCGCCCCTGGGCTACTATTTCCTCACCCATCCCCACGATTTCTGGGAAAGGGCCGATCAGGTCCTCGCCGTCCGCAAAGCAGGGGGCGCGGAGAGCCTGCGCCTCTACGCCACCAACGCTTTGCAAACCCTCGGGGGGTTCTTCCTGCGCGGCGATCCGCGCCAACACTATAATCTTCCGGGCAAGCCCATCTTCGATGCCCTCGTGGCCCCTTTCTTTGCCCTCGGCCTGGTGATCGCTATCCGTAATTGGCGCAAACCCGAGTATGCCCTGCTTCCCATCTGGACCGCCGGCATGTCACTCCCGGCTCTTCTCACCGCCGATCTCATGCCCCAGGGGCAACGAATGTTCGGCGTTATCCCAGCTATCTTCGGCCTCGCCGCCCTGGGCCTGGACGCGGCCTTCCGCTGGGCGCGGAGGCGCCTGGAGGGTAAATCAAAGCTGCGTTACCTCCCCGCCCTCGTCCTGGCCCTCATCCTTGCCTTCGAGGGAGCGATGACGACCCGCACCTATTTCGCCATCTGGGGACGGCAGACCGCCACCTACTATATATTCAACACCGACTACTATCGCATGGCGCGTGAGGTACAGCAGCGTATCGCTGCTGGTGAGACCGTTGTCATCCAATCCTACCACTATAAACATCCCACCGTCGTCTTTGCCACCCCCCAAGCTCTTGACGCCGTCTGGACGGCGGGTGGACAGACCTTCGTCGTGCCCGAACGTCCGGGAGGCGTCGTCTACTTTCGTCCCGCCGACGTAAAACTCCACCCGGCTCTCGCCCAGATCCAGGAGCAGGTGACGGAGCCCCAGGACGAGATCCTCGACCCAGAAGGTGACGTCGCTGTTGCCATCACCCGGCTTCGACCGGAAGTGCAGGCGGAGGAACGAGCGACAGAAGCCGCAGCCACCTTCTCCGACGAGATCGCGGTGCTGGATTGGGAAACCCCTGAGAGCTTACGCCGCGATGAGATCCTCTCCGTCATGGTTCACTGGCGCGCACTCCGCTCCGTGGACGAGGGACGCAATTTGACCCTCCACCTCGTGGACGAGAACGGCGTTCTCTGGAGCCAGGGAGGGTCCATGGGTTACCTCTCGGAACAGTGGAGAGCGGGCGACACCGTCTATCAGCGTTTCGATGTGCCGCTACCGGCAGGCATCCCTGCGGGACGTTATGAACCACGCCTCATACTGGCCCGCGAAGCGGGTGCGCAGATCCCGGTGCTCCAGGAGGGCGATCTCACGGGGACGTCGCTGCAACTGGGCACAGTAGATCTATTACCCGAGGGGCGCAACATACAACCTCAAGCGACGGGGGAACAAACCTTCGGCGACACGCTCCAGATTCTGGCCCACGATCCACTGAACGCACAGGTGCCGCCGGGCGGTCAAGTACAGACCTCTGTCAGCTGGCAGGCACTGCGCGAACCCGATGCGGATCACAGGGCACGCTTGACCTTACGCGATTCCGCCGGTCAGGTTGCAGTGCAGCATGAGGGGGATCTGGCTTATCAGTATCCAACCTCACTCTGGCAAGCCAACGAGATGGTTCGCGCCACCTACGTCCTCAAATTGGGCACAGTGGAGTCCGGCACCTACACCCTCGAACTGACAGTCGCTGGCGTTGAGGGATCACTCACGCTGGGCGAGGTAAAGGTGACGGGAGAGGATCGCATCTTCGACCCGCCCCTCATTGAACATCCGATCACGGCCCAATTCGGGGACGCTATCGAATTGCTGGGGTACGATCTCTTCAACGAAGCTCAAGATAGACCTGACGTGGAAACCTACCGGGCAGGGGAGACTCTTTCCCTCCGTCTATACTGGCGCGCCCACTCGCAGATTGAGGGGGATTACAAGGTCTTCGTGCACATCATCGGCAATAGGGGTCAGATCTGGGCGCAGGACGACGCCGTTCCCGCGCAATGGCAGCGCCCCACAACCGGATGGGTGGAAGGGGAGATCGTTATGGACGAGCACATCATCGCTCTCCCACCCGAGATGCCTCCCGAGCGATATACCATCTTCATCGGGATGTACGATCCCGCCACCCTCGACCGGCTGACGGTGCGAGACGAAACAGGGGAGGCGCTGCCTCTGGAGCGCCTCCCCCTGACAACCCTAGTCGTCGAATGAGATTCTGAGGAGCTACTCGCTCAGATCCTCCTCGATCTCCTCCACGACCTTCTCAAACCTGGGGTTCTCGTAACGCTCTATCTCCCCGGCGTCACAGGCGCGGGTTAGATCGGGATCGATGGGGAGGCGCCCCAGAAACTCCGTGTTGAAGCGCTCGGCCATACCCTCCGTCTGTCCCTCGCCGAAGAGATTGAACTCCTCGCCACAGTGAGGGCAAATAGCGTAGCTCATGTTCTCAATGATACCCAGGATGGGTATATTCATGTGTTCCGCCATGCGCGCCGCCTTGCGCACCACCATCTCCGCCAACTCCTGTGGTGAGGTGACGATGACCACGCCACTTACAGGCAACGACTGCAACACCGTCAATGAGGCATCTGAAGTGCCCGGCGGCAGATCGACGACCAGAACATCGAGGTCGCCCCAGAAGACGTCGTTCCAGAACTGCTTGATAGCGCCCGCAATGAGAGGCCCACGCCAGATAACTGCCTCATCCTCTCGT
>JBNGDR010000240.1:0-3906 GCA_049975685.1 Anaerolineae bacterium | reverse complement strand
CTGGGTAGGCGTGGGATCCGCCGCGGTGACCCTGTTCTCCAGGGTTGCTGTGAGAGTTGGAGCGGGCGAAGCGTTGTTGTTCCAGGGCTGGATCAGGAGCAAGATCACAATAAGAATGGGGATGCCAAAAGCCAGCCCGATGAGGATCCCCAGCGTGATCTGCTTCTTGGATGAGTTGTTCGTGTTGTTCATCGTGTCTCCAGACTTTGTGCTACGCTATTTGGACCAGATGGGTGCCCAGTTCTGATCGCTGCTGATGAGTGTGCGGCGATTATCGCCATTTTCCGTTACGATCTCGATCCCCTGATCCGAGTTGAAGGCGATAAAGCCACTTTCGGACCAGCTGGGGCGCCCTGGATGCTGAAGATGAGTGAGCATGTAGGTGTTCCCCCCGTAGAGGGGCGCAATCCAGATGGAATCGGCGGTCACACTGCCCGGCCCGGTAGTGGTATGGTAGATGACCGAACGACCGTCCGGTGACCAGGCCGGCCAGCGGCAATTAGCGGTGCACTGGGTCACCTTCTGCGTCGATCCGTTGTTCAGACTGTAAGTGTAGATCTCCCAACTGCCGTCTCGCTCTGACATGAAGACGAGCATCGCACCGTCGGGGCTCCAGACCGGAGAGCGGCCCGATACGTTCAAGCTGCGAACGTTGGAGCCGTCGCTGTTCATCAGGTGCAACGTCCCGTCTTCGTTGCGTCCACTGCCAACCCCGTTGACCCGGTATACGATCTGTGAGCCGGTGGGGGACCAATCGGGCTCGCGCTCGTCAACGTCGGCGGTGCGGGTGAGACGTTGAGGCGTGCCACCCTGGCTTTCAACCCACCAGATGTCATAGCTGCCCGCACAATCGGATTGAAAGATGACATATCGGCCATCGGGAGACCAGGCGGGTTCTGCTTCGTCACAGGATTGGCATGCGACGCAGATTCGGTTGCGACCATCGGCGTCGGCGACGTAGACGTCGGTGTTACCCACATTGCCGGAAACGTAGGTAAGCCTCGGTGGTACGGTCGTGGGTGGGGTTGTGGGGGTATCTTCCTCGGTTGGGACAGGTGAACTCTCTTCGCTCTCTACTGCCTCCGTCGTCTCTTCTACGACGGGCGCGGGATCCGTAAGTTCTTCGGTCGCGTCCACCGATTCGGTGGTAGGCGGCTGCGTGGTCTCGATAGGTGCCGTTTCAGCTTCGTTACTACTGAAATCGAGAAGGCCGGTGGATAAGGCCGCGAAGACGGCTATACCGCAGAGCAACACCAGGACCGCACCTCCCGCGAGCCCCATCCAGAGACCCTTGTTGCTCCCTGAGTTTCCACTGGACTGCGGTGGTGGGGGCGAGGCGCGCTGCGTTCGCTCCCGAGGTGGCGGCGTTCGGGAAGGCGATCTCCGAGCGGGTGCCGAGGGGCGCGGTGAGAAGAGCGCCTGACGCATTTCCGCTGCATTGGCGTAGCGCATCTCGGGCTGCATCTGCGTTGCCCGCCGGATCACCTCTGCGACTTGGGGCGGGACGTTCGCTCCCAGGGTCGCCGGGTCAGGCAGAGGAAAGGGGGTGATAGCGGAGGTGGGATTGTAGCCCGTCACCATCTGGTTGAGCAGGACGCCGAGGCTGTAGACGTCGCTGCGGGGATCGCTCTGGCCCATGCCGCCGTACTGCTCCGGGGCGGCGTAGCCCGGCGTGCCCAGGTTCATTGTGTCCTGAGTCTGGCCCGGTTTGAAGAAGCGGGCGATGCCGAAGTCGATGAGCTTGATCTTGCCCTCAGGGGTGCACATGACGTTACCGGGCTTGAGATCGCGAAAGACGACGGGTGGGCGCTGGCTGTGCAGATACTCCAGTACATCGAAGAGCTGGCGTATGATCTCCAACGCTTCTTTCATGGGGAAGCGGGCACCGGGTGCGCGATTAAGCCGTGCTTCCAGCGTCTGACCTTCCACGTAATCCATGACCAGGTACCAACGCCCCTGTTCGGCGAAGAAGTCGGTCACTCCCGTGAGTCCAGGATGGTGGAGGTTCGCCAACATCTGAGCCTCTTGACGGAAGGCTTGTATGGACCAGTTGCGATCGCCGGGGGCCAGCTCGGCTGGGGACATTTCCTTGATGGCGCAGCGACGTCCGGGCAGCCGGTTGTCCTCGGCCTGGTAGACGGTGCCCATCCCGCCTCCCCCGATTCTGCGGAGGATATGATAACGTTGTTGAAGGGTGTCTCCGGGTTGTGCCATAATCACATCTCCTCGTTTACTCCATCTCCACCAGGATCACGGAGATGTTGTCCTCGCCTCCGGCGTGGTTGGCGGCTTCGACCAGCGCCTCACAGGCCTGCTGTGGGGTGCGGGCCTTCTCAACGATACGTTGGATCTCGTCATCCAGGACCATCTCCCATAGCCCATCACAGCAGAGGAGCAGGCGATCTCCCTGGCGCAGAGGAACGGTGAAGGTGTCCACCTCGACCATCTTTTTCTGGCCCAGGCTGCGATAGATCTGATTGCGTTGAGGATGACTACGGACATCCTCCGGCTTGATGACGTTGGCGTCCAGCAGACGGGCGACCAGGGAGTGATCCTGGGTGATTTGCTGCAATCTTCCATTACGCAGCAGATAGGTACGGCTGTCGCCTACATTGATCACCGTCGCCACGTTACCGATGATGAGAGCGGCGGTTACCGTGGAGCCGAGGTTGCTGCCCGTGGCTTCCGCATGGCGGAAGAGAGCTTCGTTGGCGGCCTGAATGGCCTGTTGCAGCATTTCCTCGGTGACCGTATCTGTGGTCAGCTTGCGTGTACTTTTCTGGAGATCGGGCAGCACCTTGGTCTTGAGGACCCATTCGGTGACGACCTGATTGACGGTCTGGCTGGCGACGTCACCCGCGTCGTGCCCCCCCATGCCATCGGCGACCAGGTAAAAGCCGATGGGTACGGACTCTCCCTGCTGCTGTTTATCGAAAGTGAAGGTGACGATGGCATCTTCGTTGCGGCTGTGCTTGTGCCCGGGGTGTGAGGCCTGACCATGGGTGGGTTTCAGGGCGCGTCCCTGAGTAGCGGGCGCTGGGGCCGTGGAGAGATCGGTCAGGAAGACGCGCGGGGTCTCGTATCCGCCCTGCATGGCCTGTTGAATAAGGGGGCGGAGGGCCGCCGGTGACCGGGTCACATCCCCGGGGAGTTTGGAAATATCGGTAGTGAGAAAGAGAAGCAACTGGGCAAGGAAGGCAATATCGCTGGAAACCCGGGGCTGTCGGGCGTCCTCGCGAAAGGCGGAGCAGATACTGAGATCGGCCAACTTGACCTCTCCGCTGCCGGGGTAGACGACAAAGCTCTCCAGCAAGCTGTTCTGGTCGAAGGTGCCCGGTGCGGTGAGTGTAAGCCGCTGCTGGTGTAAGTAGGTCATGGATTGGGCTACCTCGGCGACCATGACGAGGGCTTCATCGCTCGGGCGCGGGCGCCGGCCTCGCACGAGCACGCCCCAACGTCCCGGATGGTTGGCAATGGTGTAGGTGCTCTGGCGGAAGGGGAGGATGGCTCTATGGAAGAGGATGTGAGGGTGACCCGCGCGGCCTGTCTGAAGCAATGCCTGGACACGCTGCGGGGATAGCGAGCTGTCTGGTGGCGTGCTATGCTCGTGAATGAGGACGGCGTCGAGGGGTTGCCCACACTGGGGACAGAGCCCGTCACGGGGATGGGCCGCGTGCGTTGTTTTGCAGTGACTACAGAGGAGATCCACGGCATCGTAATAGATGGAATAGGTCAGCGCCGAGGCGTTGAGGATCTGGTAACGCTGTTGGAAATTCCCCAGCGGCAACGGTTTGAGAGAGCGTTGGGAGGTAGCCGGTCGAGGGCGCTGCGCAGTCTGTGCCGGCTGGGTTGGAGGCGCGGAGGCGACCGGGGCGGCATTGCCGAAGGCCTGTTGTCCCGTCAGCA
>JBNGDR010000239.1:0-3917 GCA_049975685.1 Anaerolineae bacterium | reverse complement strand
GAGTTGCAGGGGAGGGTTAATCTGGTCTTCATCACCGGCGCGTTAGATGATCCTCTCCGCGATGACTCGGAGGCCAACGACACCGAGAAGGAGGTCCTCGCCGCCATCCGGGAGGTCGTGAACGAGCACGATCTGGGAGGCAAGATCAGCGCCTTCGGATTGCAGGGACAGCCTGCCCTGGCGGCTTCCTATCGCTTCTTCGCCGAGCGCGGATCCATCTTCGCGCTCACGGCTCACTACGAGCCCTTCGGGCTGGCGCCCCTGGAGGCGGCGGCTGCGGGGCTTCCCGTCGTCGTCACCCAGAACGGTGGCCCCAGCGAGAGCCTCGTCGAGGGGGATGTCGAGTACGGGGTGCTGGTCGATCCGGGCGATCCCGGTGACATCGCCCGTGGGCTCAAGCGTGTTTTGAGTGACGAGGAGACGTGGCGCCAATTTGCACAACGGGGACGGCAGCGGGTGCTGGATCGATACACCTGGGAACGCACAGCACGCGGGTACCTTGATAAGATCGAGGGGATCGTCGCCGACCCGGAGGCTCGACGCCCCGACGAGCTCTTACCCATCCATCCCTATTTCCGCGCACCTGTGTCCGAGAACGCGATCTCGCTGGAGGAGTTGGCGGAGATTTACTTCCCGCCAGAGGACTAGGAGGCCCCGATGCGTATGCAGATACCTGAAGGCGAGCTGGACGTCGTTGTTGTCGGCGAGACTCTCGTCGATTTCATCTCTGTCGAGGAGTCCGAATCCCTCTTCGACGCCGAACGTTTTCAGAAGTACCTGGGCGGCTCGCCTGCGAACATCGCGACCTACGTCTCCAAGTTGGGGGGGCAGGCGGCCGTCATCTCGAAGACGGGTATCGGCGCTTTTGGTAGCTTCCTCAAGGCTGAGTTGCGCCACGCCGGGGTCAAGACCGATTATATGATCATGGACCACCGGGTGCATACTACCGTCATCTTCGTCTCACGCACGCGCGGGACGCCCGACTTTGAGGCTTTCCGGGACGCCGACTTTCGGCTGGAGCCCAAGGAGATAGCTGAGGAGGCTATCCAGCAGGCCAAGGTTGTTCACGCGTCGACCTTTGCACTCTCTCGCAACCCCTGTCGTCTGGCGGTGGAGAAGGCCTTCCAGTTGGCGCAGGAACACGGAAAGATCATCTCCCTGGACCCCAACTACAGTCCGCAGATCTGGCCCAACTATCGTGAGGCCATGACGGTGCTGCGACGTATGTTAGGTTACGCTGATATCTCCAAACCCTCGCTGGATGACGCGAAGCGTATCTTCGGCGAAGGCGAAGAACCGGAGAGTTACATCGATAGGTTCCACGAGATGGGGCTGAAGATTGTTGTTCTGACCATGGGTGCGGATGGGGTTATCCTCTCCGTTGAGGGTGAGCGCACCTTCATCCCGGCACGCAAGGTGGAGGTGGCGGATGCCACGGGGGCCGGGGACTCTTTCTGGGCCGGTTTTCTCACCGCACTGCTGGACGGCAATTCGCTGGAGCGGTGCGTGCTCTTCGCCCGTGAGGTGGTGGAGCGCAAGCTCAAGACCGTCGGGCCTCTGCCCGATGACATCGACAAGGCGGAGCTCTACGTGGCGGTGGACGCCCTCAAGGGCAAGTAGTTTGCCGGTTGCTTCTATTCTGATACATGTAAACTCAGTGAAGAAGGGGATACTATGGAGAAAGATTGGTATCGAGACGCTATTTTCTACGAGGTCTTCGTCCGTGCCTTCGCCGATAGTGACGCCGACGGCATAGGTGACCTGGCGGGCCTGACCGAGAGATTGGACTATCTGCAGTGGCTGGGGGTGGACGCCATCTGGATGTTGCCCATCTTCCCTTCCCCGCTGCGCGATGATGGCTACGACGTCAGCGACTACTACGACATTCATCCCGACTACGGCACATTGGAGGATTTTCACCGTCTGGTGGAGGAGGCTCACCGGCGCGGTTTGAAGGTCATTGTGGAGCTCATCCCGAACCATACCTCCGACCAGAACCCCTGGTTCCAGGCCTCACGAGATCCGAATCACCCCGAACACGAGAAATATCGAGACTGGTACGTCTGGAGCGACACGGATGAGAAGTATGAGGAGACGCGCATCATTTTCATTGACTACGAGCCCTCCAACTGGACCTTCGATGAGGTGCGCGGCCAGTACTTCTGGCATCGTTTCTTCCACCATCAGCCTGACCTGAATTTCGATAACCCCGAGGTGCAGCGGGAGATCTTGCGCGTGCTACAGTTCTGGTGCGATCTGGGGGTGGATGGCTTCCGCGTCGATGCCACGCCCTATCTCTATGAACGGGTGGGCACCAACTGCGAGAACCTGCCCGAGACCCACGCCTATCTGAAGCGCATGCGCAAGTTTGTCGATGCCTACGCCCCGGGTACCATGCTCCTCTCGGAGGCCAACCAGTGGCCCGAGGATGTGCTGCCCTACTTTGGCGATGGCGACGAGTTCCACATGAACTTCCACTTTCCCTTGATGCCGCGTATCTTCATGGCGTTGGCCAGGGCCGACCGGACGCCCATCGAGAATATTCTGGCCCGGACCCCCGATCTGCCCGTCAATTGCCAGTGGGGAACCTTCCTGCGTTGCCATGACGAGCTAACGTTGGAGATGGTGACCCCGGAGGAGCGCGAGTTTATGTGGGATTTTTACGCACCCGAACCGCGCATGCGCCTCAATCTGGGCATCCGACGGCGCCTTGCGCCCCTGCTTGAGAACGACAGGGATCGCATCGAGGTGGCGAACTCTATCCTGCTCACCTTCATTGGCTCGCCCTTCCTTTATTACGGCGACGAGATCGGCATGGGCGATGATATCTGGCTGGAGGATCGTGACGGTGTGCGCACGCCCATGCAGTGGAACGATGGACCCAACGCGGGCTTCTCCGAAGCCAACCCCGAGGATCTTTACGATCCCGTCATCGACGACGAGGTCTACGGCTACGAGGAGGTGAATGTTGCCGACCAACGGGATGATCCCGATTCCCTCCTCAACAGGATGCGGACGCTCATCGCGGTCCGCAAGGACTATCCCGTCTTCGGGCGCGGCGACATGGAGCTCCTCGATGTGGAGCCGGAGGCCGTGCTGGCCTATCTGCGCACTTCTGTCAACGAGACGATGTTGGTCCTCAACAACCTTTCGGAGGAGCCGCAGCAAGTGCGGGTGGATCTACCTGAGCATACGGGTAAGAGGCCGGTGGATATTTTGACAGGGGAGGAACTTCCTCCCATTGAAGCGGGAGAGCCCTATATCATGGAACTCGCGCGTTACGGGTATCGCTGGTTGAAGCTCTGAATCCACCTGAATCACGCGGAGGTGGGGCGCACTTCAGCTCTGGAGATCAAGTAGGGGCAGCGTGAGAAGCCCCGTGATGTAAGGCGCCAAGTGCGTCTCACTTGAACACTACCAGGATACAGGCACCTTCCGCAGCCGGTACTGGCGGTCGAAAAACTGCACGTATCGATAGGTGCGCCCAAACTCATAAACCCTGCGGGTCACCTCGACGTCCTGCTCGCAGTAGGTGAAGATCTCCTCAATGCGCCCCTCACGCCACCATTGCACTGCCTGCAAGCCGTCCGCGCTCTTGCCGATCTTGAGTGTGGCGGTTGCCACGGAGTTCAGGCTGACGCGAAAGCCCAGCCGTTTCTGGATCTCTCGCATCATGTCCACGGTGGGCAGCGACGTTAGTGCCACAGTCTCGGTGTAACGCTGTACCACCGGATAATCGAAGCCGTATAGGTTGTACCCAACCACGAGATCGGCCTGCTGAAGATCTGCCACCAGCATCTCCACCTCGCTCTCGGTGTAACGGTGGAAGGACTCGTCGCTGGTGTCGTAGGTCACGGCAACGGAGATGCGTAGGCGTTCGGGGTAGTGACCGCCCACCTCCTGGAAGGTATTCTGAG
>JBNGDR010000238.1:0-3931 GCA_049975685.1 Anaerolineae bacterium | reverse complement strand
CAGTTGACCACCTGGAACGGCAGTGGCTGGGACTATCCGACGCTGGCTTCGGTGGGTGGGGCTCAGGGATACAGCGGCGCGAACGATTGGCTGGAGTATCAGATCCCCAAATCGGCGCTGGGCGATCCTGAGCAGATCGTTGTTGAGCTTTTCACGACGGGTAGTGGTGCACACGCGCAAGACACCGTCCCCTCCGATCCCAACGTTGCCTATACGGCCCCGGACTTCGGTGGTGACACCACGACGCTCTCCGCATTCACCTTCTTCCCGCCGGTTATCATCGACGGTACCCATGACGCCAACTGGGATACCCCAGTGGCCACCGATCCCCTGGGTGATATGACAGAGCCGAATCTGGATCTGTATCGCTTGTACATGGCGGAGGATGCCGATAATTACTACATTGGCTTTGACGCCTATGCTTCAAACTGGGGTATGGCTTACGGCATCTACATCGATACCGACCAGGTCAGTGGCTCGGGTGGAACGAGCGATCCCTGGGGGCGAGCCGTGGACGCCGTGGCCGATCATCTGCCCGAGTACGCCCTCTACGTCTGGCATCCGGACACTGATACCTTGGAGGACGCGCAGCTGACCACCTGGAATGGCAGTGGCTGGGATTATCCTACGCTGGCTTCGGTAGGTGGGGCTCAGGGATACAGCGGCGCGAACGATTGGCTGGAGTATCAGATCCCCAAATCAGCGCTGGGTGATCCTGATGAGATCGCCGTGGAGCTCTTCACGACGGGCGGCGGTGGGACGCACGCACAGGACACCGTTCCCTCTGATCCTAACGTCGCTTATACTACTCCAGACTTCGGGGGTGATACCACCACACTCTCAGAGTTCTATATCTTCCCGCAGCCTCCTCTGCTTCTTCAGGTTGACTCCCCGGCGGAGGGGGCTTTCTTTGCTACGCCGAACATCAACGTCCTGGGGAGTGTTACGCCCTCAACAGGTGTCACTGTGACCGTGGATCTGAATGCCACCACTCTTTACACGCCAACACTCGACGCATCCGGGTATTTCACCCAGGCGGTGACCCTGGGCGTGGGTGATAACACCATCACCGTGGAGGCGACTGACGGTGATACGGTAAAGTCCGTCGTTCGCCACGTGTCCTTCGGTGCTTCCCATGATGATAACATCTTCTGGGGTGGCCTCTACCACGATTCCCGCGATTCTCTCTATCGGACTCCGGGCGGCGCCGTCGAGACGGGTACTCCGGTGACTCTGCGTCTACGTGCCTACGCCAACGACCTTACCGCAGCCAAGGTCCGTGTGTGGGATGACCGCAACGATGCCCAGATGGTGTTGACGATGGAGGTCGCGGCCACCGACGGTGTCTACGACTGGTGGGAGGCCGTTGTGCCGGCTGCTATCGATTCCACTAACTACTGGTACCGCTTCATTGCCATCGATGGTACGGATACGGACTATTACGAGGACGATGAAGATCGCACCATGGGGGTGGGGCAGGTCTACGATGAAAGCGAAGATCGCAGCTGGCAGATCACCGTCTACGATCCCGCCTACGAGACGCCCGATTGGGTCAAGAACGCCATCATCTACCAGATCTTCCCCGATCGCTTCCGCGACGGTGACGTGACCAACGATACACCCGCCGGCACCTTCTTCTACGAGGAGGGGGGCACCATCTACCGCTCCAACGACACCGAGTGGAACACCACCCTCTGTGATCCTCGCGCCGATACCGGATGCACGGGCGATTACAGTAACAACTTCTACGGTGGTGATCTCCAGGGCATTCGGGATAAGCTGGATTACATCGAGGATCTGGGTGTCACAGCCATCTACTTCAATCCTATCTTCGAATCGCCCTCCAACCACAAGTACGACACCACCGACTTTGGTGTCATCGACGATAACTTTGGTGTGTTGGGCGATCACACAGCCAGCCTAGCTCTCTTCCAGCAATTGGTCTCCGAAGCCGCCGACCGCGACATCCATGTGATTCTGGACGGTGTCTTCAATCACACCTCTTCCGACAGTATCTACTTCGATCGTTATGGGCGGTATCCAGAGGTGGGGGCCTGTGAGAGTGAGACCTCTCCCTACCGCGACTGGTACTACTTCACCGACGTGGAGCCGGGCACCGGTCCCTGTGTCGGCTCCGACGGCACGCCTGAAGCGGCGGATTATGAGAGCTGGTTCGGTTTCGATAGTCTGCCCAAACTCCGCGCGGATAATGCCGAGGTGCGGGATCTCATCTGGGATGATGGGACCAACTCTGTTGGGCCATACTGGATGCAGTGGGCTGATGGGTGGCGATTGGACGTGGCAGGAGACGTCGATCCTGGCGTCACCGGCGATCCAACCAACGATTACTGGGAGGGTTTCCGGGACGCGGTGCACGCGGTCAACCCGGATACCTATATTGTCGGCGAGGAATGGGGAAATTCGACCCCCTGGTTGCTGGGGCAGGAATGGGATGCCTCCATGAACTACCAGTTCGGCACCGCCATCATGGGCTTCTGGCGGGATACTACCTTTACCGACAACGACCACAACACGGGCAGCTCGGCGGGTACCATCGAGCCGCTGACACCATCGCAACTGGAAGAGCGACTCCACTATCTGGAGGAGCGCTATCCACCCGAGTCCTTCTACGCCATGCTTAACCTCCTCGGTAGTCACGACACTAACCGCGCCCTCTTCATGATGGACCATAACGCGGCTACCGGCACCGATGACACCCTGCTGGACGATCCTAACTACGATTGGAGTGACGCTATGACCCGTCTCAAGGGTGTCGTGTTGCTCCAGATGACGCTCCCTGGTGCTCCTACTATCTACTACGGTGACGAGGTAGGTCTGGTGGGACCGACCGAATACACCGGCGGCAAGTGGGAGGACGATCCCTACAACCGCGTACCCTATCCCTGGCTCGATGAGGGTGGCACGCCCTTCTACACCCATCTGCAGACGCTGACCGGGCAGAATGAGCTGAAGGATCACTATAAGCTCCTCACCGCTGCACGGAACGAGCACGCTGCCCTGCGCACGGGTGATTTCAAAACCCTGTTGGCCGATGATGACAAAGGTGTCTACGCCTATGGTCGTCAGCTGGCAGATAACTCCGATGCCGCCGTGATCATCGTGAATCAGGACGATACAGCTCAGACCGTCACATTGGACGTCAGTGGCTACCTGGCTGCGGGTATGACGCTGGCGGATGTTTTGGACAACGACGCGCCTTACGCCGTCGATGGTGCTGGACAACTCACCGTCGCCGACGTACCTGCGATGAGTGGCGCGGTACTGGTGCTTTCATCGACCACGCCGCCGCCCGCAGCTGTGGATGATCTGCAGGTCATCGACGAGGCTGATGGAGAGGTGACGTTGGGTTGGAGCGCCGCAATCGATGCCGACAGCTACAATATCTACCGGAGCTTGCTCAGCGGTGGTGGTTACATCTTCCTGGGTAATACTACGGTCCTCAGCTACACTGATTCGGGGCTGGAGAACGCCACCCGTTACTATTACGTTGTTGAGAGCAAGGATGACACGACGCTTCTCGTAAGCGACTACTCCAACGAAGTGATGGGGATGCCGCATTACAACATCGGCTGGGCCAACCTCTCTGGACCCGAGGAGATCACGCACACGGTAGGTATCAGTCCGACGGAGATCATCACCGGTCAGGTCTGGATCGGCGGCGCGACTGCCGCTGCTGGAGCAACGGAGAGCCTGATGGCTCAACTGGGTTTCGGCCCGACCACACAGGCACCCGCTGATTGGACGAATTGGGTCGAGGCTAACTTCAGCCACGATTTGGGCAACAACGACGTCTTCTCCGCCACGTTGATTCCCGAGGAGACAGGAGAGTATCACTACCTCTATCGCTACTCCACCACCTCCGGTCGGGATTGGTTCTACGCGGATTTGAGCGGTCCCATCTCCGCCACCC
>JBNGDR010000237.1:0-3945 GCA_049975685.1 Anaerolineae bacterium | reverse complement strand
GTTCGGGGGTGGCTGTCGGGGTGAAAGGCACGGCGGTAGGGGTGGCGCTGGGCCTGGGAAGCAGCGCCGTGGGCTCGGGCGTGAGAGGGGGCGCGCACGCCCCCAGGAAAAGGATCAACAGGACAGCGCCCCGGCGCAAGACCCGGCTGTTCATCGCTGGTGCCTCCGGATGTAGCGCATCCCTGTTATTCCATCCCCATCTCACGGGCGATGCCGAGATCCACGCCCAGAGAGCGTCCCATCAGCCAGCGCTCCCAGCGCTCCATCGCCTCCTCCAGGCGGGCTTCGGGTTGGACCAGCGAGATGCGCACGTACCCCTCACCGTTGGGGCCGAAGGCCGTCCCCGGCGGGAGGGAGACCCCCGCCTCCTCCAGCAACGTACCGGCGAAATCAACACTTGAGGTAAATCCAGATGGTATCTCGGCCCAGACGTAGAGGGTCGCCCCATAGGGCGCGTACCAGAGATTCATGCGGTCGAGGGCGCGGGTGACCACCGCCCGGCGGCGGGCGTAGATGGCGTTGCGCTCCTGATGCCAGGCTTCCGGCAGCTCCAGGGCCACGGCCGCGGCCTCCTGTATGGGACGGAAGATGCCCGTGTCGGTGTTGGTCTTCACCCGAGCGATGGCGGCGATAGCGGGGGCGCTTCCCGCGACCATACCCACGCGCCATCCAGCCATGTTGGCCATCTTGGAGAGGGAGTTGAACTCCACGGCGATCTCCTTGGCACCGGCCACCTGGAGCACGCTGGGGGGTGCTCCATCCTCCCAGCTGATCTCGCTGTAGGGGTTATCGTAGGCGAGCAGGATGTCGTGTGCGCGGGCGAAGGCCACCGCCTCCTTCAGGAAATCCAGGTCGGCGACGGCCGAGGTGGGATTATTGGGATAGTTGAGCCAGAGAACGCGCGCGCGTGCCGCTATCTCGTCGGGGATGGCGCCGAGGTCGGGCAGGAAGTCGTTCTCTCGCAGCAGAGGCATGCGATAGATCTCACCGCCCACGAGCAGGGCCGGGACCCGATAGGTCGGATACCCCGGATCGGGGACCAGGACCACGGAGCCCGGATCGACGAAGGCTGTGGGCAGGTGGTGGATTCCCTCCTTGGAGCCGATGAGCGCCAGAATCTCCGTCTCTGGGTCGAGTTCGACACCAAAGCGACGGCGATAAAAGCGGGCCACGGCCTGGCGCAAGCAGGGATCGCCGTAGAAGCCGGCGTATCCGTGGGTGTCGGGACGACGGGCAGCGGCCTCCAGAACGTCCACCACCTCGGCAGGTGGCGCGAGATCGGGGCTCCCGATATCGAGGCGGATGACGTCCACGCCTTCCGCCTTGAGAGCCTGAATACGTTTGCCCAGCTGGGCAAAGATGTAGGTGGGTAGTTCCTGGATACGTTGTGCGAGTTTCATGCGTCTCCTTAGAAAATTAGTTGAAAGTTGCGAGTTGAAAGTTAAAAGTTATAGAATCGGTATAGTATGAAAGTAATAGCCCACCCATAATACCACAGAGAGAGCAAGTTGCATCTTCCCGCTTCCCGCGTCCCGACCTATGCCGATTTGTGACTTCGCGCCTTTGTGGTAAATTTAGATCTTGCGTCTGGATAGCTTGCGAGAGAGAGGAGCACCATGAATATCGTCATTACCGGGTCCATCGCTTTTGACTATTTGATGACCTTTCCGGGCAGGTTTCTGGAGCACATCAAGCCCGAGAAGCTCCAGAAGTTAAGTCTGAGCTTCCTCGTCGACGAGATGCGGCGCCAACGGGGTGGCTGCGCGGCCAACATCGCCTACAATCTGGGGTTGCTGGGCGAACATCCGGTGCTGATGGGGACGGCGGGCCAGGATTTCGGCGACTACCGCGAATGGTTGGAGGATCACGGCGTTGATACCTCCGCTGTCAAGACGGTGCCCGAGGTTTTCACCGCCTCCTTCTTTGCCAACACCGATATGGAACAGAATCAGATCGCCAGCTTCTACAGCGGGGCGATGGCCTACGCCCGCACCCTCTCTTTTCACGATCTCGAAACGCCCGTTCACCTGACCATCATCTCCCCGAACGACCCCGAGGCGATGATCAAATATCCCCTGGAGTGCAAGGAGCTGGGTATCCCCTACATCTACGACCCCAGCCAGCAGATCGTCCGCATGGAGGGTGCCCTGTTACGTGAGGGGGTCGAAGGCGCCGATATCCTCATCGTCAATGACTACGAGTTCGAGCTCTTGAAAGAGCGCACGGAGATGTCCGAGGAAGAGCTGCGCGCCTCGGTGAAACGGGCTGTCATCATCACGCTGGGAGACGAGGGCTGTCTGGTGTGGGCGGATGAGAAGATCCGCGTGCCCGCCGTGCCTCCGGAGCGCATCCTCGACCCCACAGGTGTGGGCGACGGTTTCCGCGCGGGCCTCATCAAGGGGCTGGCGATGGAACTTCCCTGGAAGACGGCGGCCCGCATCGGGAGTCTCGCGGCGACTTATGTTCTGGAGACCCAGGGGCCGCAGACCCATCACTACACACCGGTCGAGTTTGCAGTCCGATACGAGGAGGTTTTCGGCGAGGACGCCTTCGTCCAGGCCATCCTCTAGGCGAGGGTGTCTGACTTCTCGAAGGAAGGATGCCGGTCCTTGGGCCCGGCATCAACAAAATACAAACAATGTACAAGATAAGGAGTGGACCTTATGGATTATCACGTGAAGAATCTTGATCTCGCCCCTTCCGGGCGACTGCGAATGGAGTGGGCGGAGCGGGAGATGCCCGTGCTGCGCCAGATCCGCGAGCGTTTTGAGGACGAGAAACCTCTCAAGGGCGTGCGAATGTCAGCCTGCCTGCACGTAACAACGGAGACCGCCAACCTGGCGCGGACGCTCCAGTCCGGCGGCGCCGATCTGGTGCTCGTGGCCAGCAACCCGCTCAGCACCCAGGACGACGTGGCGGCGGCCCTCGTGGCCTACAGCGAAATCCCCGTCTACGCTATCAAAGGCGAGGACAACGAGACCTATTATGAGCACATCCACGCCGCGCTGGATCATAAGCCCCACGTCACCATGGACGACGGGGCCGACCTGGTGAGCACGCTTCACAAGGAACGCACCGAGGTTCTCGGTAACGTCATCGGCGGCACCGAGGAGACGACGACGGGCGTCATCCGCCTGCGGGCCATGGCCGCCGAGGGCGCGCTCAAATATCCCATCATCGCCGTGAACGACGCGCTGACCAAGCACCTCTTCGATAACCGCTACGGCACGGGACAGTCGACCATGGATGGCGTCATCCGCGCCACCAACGTGCTCATCGCGGGCAAGATCGTGGTTGTAGCAGGATACGGCTGGTGCAGCCGGGGCATCGCCATGCGGGCCAAGGGTATGGGGGCCAACGTCGTCGTCACCGAGATCGATCCTCTCAAGGCGTTGGAGGCGGTGATGGACGGGTTCCGCGTAATGCCCATGATGGAGGCAGCGCCGCAGGGTGACGTCTTCATCACCTCGACGGGCGACATCAACGTCCTCGATCAACATCATTTCGAAGTGATGAAGAACGGCGCCATCGTGGCCAACTCCGGGCACTTCAACGTCGAGCTGAACATCCCCTCACTGGCGGAGATGGCCGTGGAAGAGCCACGGCGCGTCCGGCCTTTCGTGGATGAATACACCCTCCCCGACGGGCGCCGCATCCACGTGCTGGCGGAGGGACGGCTGGTCAATCTGGCCGCCGCCGAGGGCCACCCCAGCGCCGTCATGGACATGTCCTTCGCGAACCAGGCGTTGAGCGCCGAGTACATGCTGACCCACGCCGAGGAGCTGGAGCAGCGAGTCTACGCCGTACCCGATGAGATCGATAAGGCCATCGCCAAATTGAAGCTGGAAGCGATGGGGATCGAGATCGACGTGCTGACCGAGGAACAGAAACGCTATCTGGCCTCCTGGAAGGAAGGTACGTAGCTACCGCTCGTAGCCAACGTTC
>JBNGDR010000236.1:0-4007 GCA_049975685.1 Anaerolineae bacterium | reverse complement strand
GGTAAATAGTTAATCTCTACTGTGTCTCTTCTTCAATTCGATCCTGGGGAATGACCACACCAGCCACAGAGTCACGACCCTGGAGCGCGATGATAGAATCGCCGTGGGTAGCTCTGCCCTGTTCTTTGATGGAACGACCCGTCGTCGTTTTGGCAGATCCTCGTTGTGTCACCGGGATAACGTAGGTGGTCGTCAGCGCCATGCCAATGCCCATCAGGCGCTCCCCCTTATCCAGCTTGGCAATCTGAACCCCTTTACCGCCCCGCCGCTGATTAGGTAACTCCTCCGGGTCCGTACGCTTTGCCACACCAGCATCGGTCAACGTGACCAACTTCACCCAGGGGCGCACAACGGCCGATCCAACAACCACGTCCTCCTCTTCAAGCCTGATACCTATCACACCCCCGGCTGCCGCCCCCATGGGACGAACATCAGAAGCAGAGAAGCGGATACCCTGCCCTTCAGCCGTCCCCAGAATGACCTCATCTTCCTCTCCGACCCACTCAACACCCACCAACCAGTCGTTCTCATCCAGGCGGATGACCGTACAGGGCTCCCGCCCCACACCGGGCAACTCCTCCGGCAGCATTCGCTTCGCCTGTCCCTGGGCGGTCACAAAGAAGAGGGCGCCCGGCGACGGAGAGGGCGGTAAAGCCAACGCATCGATGAACTCTTCATGTTCCAGGCGGGTCAGCGTGGACCACGCGTCTCCCTCACCCTCCCATGATTTCCCCTCCGGTATCTGGTGAACGGGCATGGCAACACCTAACCCCTCGGCGGTGAAGAGATAGAGAGTATCGCGTGTGGAGGCACCGACGATGGCGACCGGAGCGTCCTCGGGCCGCGAGTGAATGTAGGGAGCCTTATCATCATCGGGAACACGTCCCAGCCGTCCTTGACGGGTCACCACTACCCAGACCCGCTCGTCAGGAATGAGCGCGTCGACGTCGACCTTGTCGCCCTTGACGTCCAGGATGTGGGTGCGACGCGGATCGGCATATTCTTCCTTGAGCGCCAATAACTCGGCACGGATAGTGGCCCGCTGTTTCTCGGGAGTCCGTAACAGAGATTCCAAGTCCTCGATGCGTTCCATGAGAGCATCGTACTCTTGCTGGATCTTTTTACGTTCCAGCGCCGCCAACCGCTTGAGGGGCATATCCAGGATGGCCTGAGCCTGGACTTCGGTCAGATTGAATGTTCTCATCAGATTGGTACGCGCCGTACGAACGTAACGCGAGCGGCGGATAGTATCGATGACCTCATCCAGGTTGTCAATAGCAACAAGGAGCCCCTCTAGAACGTGCGCGCGGTCCCGAGCGTGCTTCAGTTCGTAGGTCGAGCGGCGCTGTAAAACTTCAAGGCGGTGATCCAGAAAGACGGTGAGGGCCTTCTTGAGAGGCATAGCACGCGGCTCACCGTCGACCAGCGCCAGCAGAATGATACTATAACGATTCTCCAGTGGGGTCTGATTGTAAAGCTCTTCCAACATCTTGTCGGGATCAATACCGCGACCCAAATCAATGACCAGACGCAATCCCTGACGATCGGATTCATCACGCAGATCGGAGATACCTTCCAATCGACCTGTCCTTACCAGTTTAGCGATCTTCTCCACCAGTGAGGTCTTGTTCACCTGATAGGGGATCTCGGTGACGACAATGCGCTGGCGGCTCCCGGTGATCTCCTCAATATGAGCACGCGCGCGGATGGTGATGCGTCCCCGACCGTTGGCGTAGGCCTTGCGGAGTCCGTCGTCGGCCTGGGCACTATCCTTGCGATAGACAAGCGCCCCGGTGGGAAAATCCGGTCCGGGGATAAAATGCATCAGGTCATCCAGGCCGACGTCATCCTGATTATCCCATTTATCTAGCAGGTGAACCAGCGCGTCCACCACCTCCCCCAGGTTGTGAGGCGGTATGTTTGTAGACATGCCCACCGCGATACCCGACGCGCCGTTGACCAGCAAGTTAGGTAAATTGGAAGGCAGGACCTTGGGCTCCATGAGGGAGCCATCAAAGTTCTCGGTCCACTCGACAGTTTCCTTCTCGATATCCCTCAGGATCTCCATGGCAATGGAGGCCAGCCGCGCTTCCGTGTATCGCATGGCTGCCGGGGAGTCGCCGTCGATGGAGCCGAAGTTACCCTGACCATCCACCAGCAGGTTACGGACGGAAAAATCCTGAGCCATACGCACCATCGCATCATAAACGGCGGCATCTCCGTGAGGATGGTACTTCCCTAGCACCTCACCAACGATACGCGCTGACTTCTTATGGCTAGCATCAGGGCGGATTCCCATATCGTACATGGCGTAGAGAATGCGACGTTGCACCGGCTTGAGGCCGTCTCGCGCATCGGGTATGGCTCGCGCCACAATGACACTCATCGCGTAATCGAGATAAGCGCGCCGCACTTCGGCATCTATATCAACAGATCGGACGACTCCTATTTCCATCAGCTCACTCCTCCATAGAACTCCCCATAACTATACGTGAAAGAAGCAGTTTGTGCAAGTGATCTGGTCAGAGGGCATATGCAGGTTCTGCGGTTTAGAGAGCGTTTTCGCCAGCGGAATCGCTTCTAAATCCCCCGGATCCTGGAAAAGGATAAGGTCTTGAGTTCAGACTTGATAGACTCTTCTTTAGAGGTATACTATTTACATGATGTCCATTTTCTTAAAGCAATTCAAATTCTGGCTATATCGCGGCTTATTGTTCATACTGCTGCTCCTGGTCCTGATCGGCGAAGGCCCTCCGCCCCAGGATCGTGAGTTTCGCATCTCCGTGCTCAGCGGGCAGTATACCTTTGACTTCCTTGCCTGGGAAGTGGAAGCGCTGGCCCGCAAGGTAGCCTTCGGCCTGTTGGCACCGCAGCGTTTCATGAACGAGGAGGCACGGGCACGCTTTGTCCTCGATTACCTGGAAGGTGTGGACGACGCCCGTCGGTTGGCGGGGGAGATCGATCAAACCTATATCGATCCCAATGTCGAAGATCCTGCATCGGCAACGGTGACAGAACGAGAAGAGCTACAACATCTCCGCAGTGCCCTGAAGGCGCAGGCCCCCATTGCAGAAGCCATCCTGGGCGAGCAAGTGAGTCAAGTACTAGATGCGGGCGGCTTCGGCCCCCTGCGCCAGATGGTCCCCCCGGTGAGTGGCACCTTCACCCCCCTGCCCCAGATCCTCATCATCTCGCCACGCGATCGCATTGAGAGCGTCCACCAGAAGGAACTCGTTCCGGGTATGGATGCAGCGGAACAGAGCAACCTGGAAACCCTTATTGAGACGGATCAAGGGAATCTCTCCACCTACATAACAAAGATCGGAGGGCTGGCAGCCTACCCAGCCATGCTCTTGGAAAGCACCTCCATTCACTGGATCGCCGATGTGATGGCGCACGAGTGGATCCACCATCACCTGATGCAGAGACCGTTAGGTTGGAACTACTTTGGTGCACCGGAGACCCGAACTATCAATGAGACTACAGCCTCATTGGTAGGAGAGTGGGCCGGACAGGAGGTCATCCGCCGCTTCTACGTACCCTACCTCGAAACGACAAAAGGGCTGCCCAATCCTCTCACCAGGGAGGAAGAGGAGACGACACTGCCGGCCTTCGACTTCAGGGCGGAGATGCACGAGACTCGGGTAACCGTCGATGAGCTATTGGAGAAAGGCCATGTTGAAGAAGCCGAAGCCTACATGGAGGCACGACGACGCCTCTTCGTCGAGCACGGCTACCAGATCCGGCGCTTGAACCAGGCCTATTTTGCCTTCCACGGCGCCTACGCCAGCTACCCCGGTGCTTCAGGCGCCGATCCTATTGGGCCCGCGGTTCGGCAACTATGGGCTCTCAGTAAATCGCCGCGTGATTTTGTACATCGTGTCGGGGGCGCTACGACTCTTGAAGAAGTGCAACGGCAAATTCGGGAGGCAGCTCTGACACGCATAGAAGCACCCACATACAATTAAGACCACAAAGATCACAAACCCAGAAACGCGCCGGGATTG
>JBNGDR010000235.1:0-4035 GCA_049975685.1 Anaerolineae bacterium | reverse complement strand
CCGGGCCATCTGTTCTTCGGGGCTGATGTGAATCCAGAATTTAGCGATCATCCAGCCGAAGTCGACCATCTGGCGTTCGAACTCGTTGATCTCGCGGTAGGCCCGTTTCCACTCCTCCTCGGTGCAGAAGCCCTCGATGCGTTCCACGAGCACACGCCCGTACCAGCTGCGGTCGAAGATGAGGACCTGCTTCTCATCGGGGGGTTTGAGGCGTCGCCAGAAGCGCCAGAGATAATGGTGCGTGGCGTCGTTCCCTTTGGGGGCGGCTATGGAGAAGACTTCGTAGCCTCGGGGATCGAGTTTCTCCGTTACTCGCTTGATGTTGCCTCCCTTGCCGGCGGCGTCCCATCCCTCGTAGACGACGACCAGCACGCGTTTGTTCACGTACAGCTGATAGGCTAGCTCACGGAGCTGGAGCTGGTAGCGAACGAGGTCCCGTTTGTATTCGCTCTTGGTAAGACTCTTGCTCAGATCGACATTTTCTAACATGTTACACCTCCGGCTCCTCGACGTGAACGTTGACTGTGGCCTCCACATCGGGTTCGGTCTCGACCTCGACGTCCACGGCAATATCGACGTCGACTTCGACCTCCTCCTCGTTCTCCTCCTCTTCCTCATCTTCGGGAGGCTCCTCACCGGGTAACGGCAAGCCCTTCGCCCCTAACTCCCTCTCCATCCTATCGATGATGGTCTCGAAGATCTTGATGCGTGCCCAACGTTTGTCCGTTGCCTCAACGATGGTCCAGCGTCCCCACTCGGTGTCGGTGCGCTCCAGCATCTCCTCGATGGCGAGAACGTACTTGTCATATTTCTTGTGGTGTTCCCAATCCTCCGGCTGCACGTGCCAGGCCTCCAGCGGATCCTTTTCGATCTTCTTGAAGCGCTTCTTCTGCTCCTTCTTGCTGATGTGGAGGAAGAATTTGACGATGGCGTAACCGTCGTCCGCCAGGGTGCGCTCGAAGTTCACGATGTCCCGATAGGCTTTGCGCCACTCTTCCTCGGGTGTAATCTTCTCGACCCGCTCCACGAGTACGCGCCCGTACCAGCTGCGGTCGAAAATAGCCATCTCTCCATAATTCGGGATCTTCTGCCAGAAGCGCCATAGCCACGGTACATGCGTCTCGTAGGTTCGCGGCGCCTGAATAGCGTGAAGGCTGAAACCTCGGGGATCAAGCCGCTGGGTGAGAATGTTGATGGATGTGCCCTTGCCGGCGGCGTCCCAACCCTCGAAGATGATAATGGTAGGGATATCCGCGTCCCAGCAGGCTTTCTGGACGTCGTAAAGCCGTTGGCGTAATGCCTTCTTTCGCTTCTTGTAAACCTTCTTCTTGAGTTTCCTGGTGAGATCGACCTGTTCCAGCATAATCTCTGCTCCTCTTTCGATTAAAAGATCCGGCACGCTGATGGCGTGGGATCAGCAATGCTCCTCGACCGCGTTCATCAGATCCGAGGTCACGTCGGCGATGGATTGATCACCGTCAATGTCCACCAGTACACCCTTATCTCGATAATAATCAATGAGGGGGCTGGTTTGTTCCCAGTAGACCTTGAGGCGTTTGCGGATGGTCTCAGGCTTGTCATCGTCGCGTTGGTAAAGGTATTCGCCGTGGCATTTGCCGTGGGGACATTCCTCAAAGGGTTTGTAGATTCGGTGGAAGGGTTCCTGGCACTCACGGCAGATGAGTCGACCACTCAGTCGCTTCACCACCTCTTCATCCGGTACCTTGATGTTGAGCACACAACTGATCTCATCACCCTGCTCTGCGAGAGCTTCGTCCAGGGCTTCGGCCTGCCCGATGGTGCGGGGGAAGCCGTCGAGGAGGGCCCCCTTCTCACAGTCGGGGCGTTCCAATCGATCTAGTACCATGGCGATGGTGATGTCGTCGGGTACCAGAGCTCCTCGATCCATGTACTCTTTGGCCTTGAGACCGAGTTCGGTCTCATTGTTGAGATTGTAGCGGAAGAGGTCGCCGCTGGCGACATGGGGAAGATCCAGGGCGTCGCGTAGCTCTGCAGCTTGCGTGCCCTTTCCCGAGGCTGGTGGACCTAAAAGAATGATATACGTTGGATTTTCGCTCACGATCTACCTCCTTGGTGTTGAATAAATGAATGGCTGAACTGAAAAATCGAATTTATGGTGCGATCACCTGGTATGAACACCAAACTTCAGGATGTGGCTATAATCGCCGCAACACGGCGCCGGAAATCTGGATCCCGGAAAGATCCCCAGATCTCCGAGAAGGTCACACGCAGTTGGGCGATCTCCGCCTTCCTTGCTTCCAGATAGGCGGCAACGTCCGGCGAGGTGACGGGCTGGCCTTCGTTGGCGTAGGAGGCGGTTGGAACGCTGGCCCACACTCCGGTGGTCAAGAACTCCTTGAGGAGTCCGGTAGCCACCACCGCATCCTGCAAGGCGCCCAGATGATCCTGCAGCGCTTTAAGCTCCTCGATAATCTCCTCCGCCTCCGGTTTCAGTACCTCCTGGAAATACTCCAACGTGTACCGCAGACGTTTTCCAGCGATACGCAGGCGGTGATAGCGCGTATTCGGAACCTCTTCTCCTCCAAGCCATCCCTCGAAGGCCAGGAACTTCGCCAGTCGCTTCTGAATGAGCACGGGCGCGACGTGGCGCACGTGGCGTGGTACAGCGTTACCCTTCTTGGTGAAAGGTGGGGCCGGTTCTACCCAGGGACGTTGTAACTGATCGATGAAGTGCTCCTTGAAACGCACGTAGTTCTTGCTGTCGAGATGAGTGATCATGCGTCGCCGGGCTTCGGAGCGGGCCGTCTCCCAGGCAGCCTGCAGCGGGCTGAGGTCGGGTCGGGCCCTTTCGGGGTGGGTGTCGAGATAGTGTTGTGTCTTCTCCCAGAAAACGTCGAGATCTCGCACCGTGCCCAGGATGCGACCGGTGCGCTTGATCTCCTCAAAGAAGGGATCCAGGGTCTTACGGTCGAGGTGGTTGTGGAAGACGCGTGTTGCTGTGCGGAGGCGCCGGGTGGCAACGCGCATGTCGTGCAAGGCTTCAATATCCTCGCCGATGCGCGCACCCTGCTCGTGGAAAAGGACACGCTGGAAGTGATAGGCATAGATCTTGCGCGCGGCTTCGGCTACGGTGTCACCCGCCCTGACGCCGGGTCGTTCCAGCAGGAGGGTATCTTCACTCATGACCTCTCCCTCGGTCGTCGCCGACAGTCGAAGGAGCAATTTTTCGTTTGTGATTGCATTCCTCGGCGGGGGCGTGATCTTCAGGATTCTCTCCGGGAAGATGCCCAGGCGACGTTTGCGGAAGTCAGTGAGCCAGTGGCGCACCCGGTGGGTTGACATATTCGCCCGCCTCCCCGCTTCGACCTGGGTCAGACCCTCGTCCAGTGCCAGCAGAATGGTGGCCCGGCGACCGTATATGCTCTCGTGCAGGGCGATGTGGCGTAGCGTGGCGCGCTCTCCCGCGGTGAGTAGCGAGGGTTTCATCTCGGGCATGTCAATCTCGAAGTAGTCGAGTCCGTGCTCAAACTTGGACTGCGGATAGGGCTTCAGCCCCCATTCCGCCTCGATTTGAGCGATCACAGAGCGCAGGTCGTCCTCGGCGCCGCCCGTGAGTTCAGCCTCTACGATAAACAGTATCTCTTTCTTCTTCCCCTTTTCCTTGAAATGGACCTCGTCGAAGCTCAGCTCCGCGATGCTCCGTTGCCCCTCGTTGAGAACCCGCACCGTGCGGGTCTGCTCTACCTGAAAGAGAGGCACCAGGGGAGCACCATCGGTGATCTCCAGGAGGCGGTCACGAATATCGCTGGTGGGCCAGTACTGCGGAGGCACGTCCCGCAAGAGTTGGATCTGGAGCTCCTGGCGGTGGCGGAGCGCATTCTCTCCCCCCTTGAGTGCTTTCAGCGTCAAGAGAACCCCTTCACCCCACTTGCGGCGGCGAAAGGCGTATCCTGCCTGCCAGATCCTGCGCTCAGCGGTATCGAGGTAGGTGTCGAGAACCCGTCTTCTGTCTTCGCCCGAGATAGTATATTCTCCCAGGCGGGGTAATGCTTG
>JBNGDR010000234.1:0-4058 GCA_049975685.1 Anaerolineae bacterium | reverse complement strand
GGGCGAGATCCTGCGCCAGGCGGAGGTAATACGCGACGATCTGGAGATCACCGTCTCTGCCAGCGGCAACGTCGTCGCCAACGAAAAGGTAAATCTCACCTTCGGTGCCCCGGCCGAGGTCGAGGCCATCAACGTCGAGGTGGGCGACTACGTCGAAGAGGGCAAAACCCTGGCCCAGCTGGACACCACCGATCTACAGCGCGCCGTCGTACAGGCGGAGGTGAGCCTGGAACAGGCCGAGCTTCGCAAAGAGCAGCTGGAGAAACCGGTTGACGAGGAGGAGATCCGCCGCGCCCAAAACCGGGTGAACCAGGCGGCCAATAGCCTGGAGATCGCCCGGCTTAACTATACGAAGGTTCTCAGCAGCAGCGTCCTCAACGAGGATCTGGAAACCGCTCGCGCCCGCTTTAACGATGCGCAAACTCAGTACGGCATGCGCCAGATGGGGTACGAAGAAGGAACGGTCAGCGACTGGACACGGGATCGCGCCCGCGATGCCGCCGACGACGCCTACTGGCAGCTGGTACGTCTGGAACAGCAGGGGGAACTGGAGAAGGAGCGCGCCCAGAATGATATGGCGCAGGCGTGGGACGCTTACCAGGAGGCCAGGGATCAGCTTGAGATCCTGGAGGAGGGCGCCGATCCTATAGACCTTCGAAGCCGCGAACTGGACATCAGGACAGCCGAGCTCTCGCTGGAGCGAGCCCAGGAGGATCTGGAGGCGGCCCAGCTCACCGCCCCCTTCGATGGGGTCGTCGCCGATCTTAACCTGCAGGAGGGGGTGCAGCCACCGACCACAGCGCCGGCCGTCACTCTCATCGACGATTCCGTCTTCTTCGTGGACGTGACGGTGGACGAGACCGACATCGGCCGAGTTGAGATAGGACAAACGGTCGAAATCATCGTCGACGCCTACCCCAACATATCGCTCACGGGTGAGGTGGAGACCATCGCCCCGGCGCCCTCCAGCGTGAACGGTGTGGTCGCTTACCCGGTCCGTGTCCGCCTGGAGCCCCACGATGAGGTAGAGGTGCGCGACGGCATGACAGCCAGCGTCCTCATTCGCACCAGCCGCCTTCCCGACGTGCTGCTCGTGCCCAACTGGGCCGTGCGCACCGATCAATCGAGCCAGGAGACCTACACCTACTGCTATTGCGTCCGCGAGGGCACCCCACAGCGTACGCCTATCGAGATTGGGGCGCGCAACGAGATGTATACTCAAATCCTCTCCGGGCTGGAGGAAGGGGAGACCGTGGCGCTGGTCACCGAGGAGCGCAACCTTCTGGAGATGACGGGACCGCCCTCCCGAGGCGATTAGCCCCAGAGGATGGGATCTTATTATGAGTGACAGCGTCATCGAAATCCAGGACGTGACCAAGGTCTATGAGATGGGTACACAGGAGGTCCACGCCCTGCGCGGCGTCTCCCTCGACGTGAAACGAGGTGAGGCACTGGCCATCATGGGGCCCTCCGGCTCGGGCAAATCCACGCTTATGAACATCCTGGGATGTCTGGATCAGCCCACCTCAGGCATCTACTACCTGGACGGCGACGATGTGAGCCGGCTCGACGACGACGAACTGGCCGCCATCCGCAATCGCCGGGTGGGTTTCGTCTTCCAGACCTTCAACCTATTGGCCCGCACGACGGCGTGGGAAAACGTGCAGCTCCCTCTGGTCTACGCAGGCGTCGGTGTTCGTGAACGCCGAGAGCGAGCCCGCGAGGTGTTGGAATCGGTGGGGCTGGGCGAACGGCTGGATCACATGCCCAACGAGCTCTCCGGCGGCCAGCAGCAGCGCGTCGCTATCGCCCGCGCGCTCATTAACCGACCCTCCATTATCCTGGCCGATGAGCCTACGGGTAACCTCGACAGCAAATCCGGCAAGGAGGTCATGGCTATCCTCGAGAGCCTTAACCGAGAACAGGGGATCACCATCATTCTCGTGACCCACGATCCCCGGTTGACCCAGTACGTTGGCCGTGTGTTAAGGCTTCTAGACGGCAAGATTCACGGGGAAGAGCCGGGCGGGTTGGCGTCGCCTGCACCCGCTGAGACGCAGGAGGTACCAGCATGAAGATCCTGGAGAGTGTGCGCCTGGCCCTGCGCGCCCTGGCGGCCAACAAGCTCCGCGCCGTGCTGACGATGCTAGGGATCATCATCGGCGTGGGGGCCGTGATCACCCTGCTCTCCGTCGGTCAGGGGGTACAGACCTACATCACCGAACAGTTCCAGTCCATTGGCACCAATCTCTTCTTCATCATCCCCGGCTCTTTCCAGCAGGAGCTGGAGAAACCGGCTTATCTGACCCTACGGGATGCGGAAGCGTTACAAGATCCGGCCCAGGCCCCTGACATCCTGCGGGTGGCTCCTACTCTTCAGGGGAACGGGAAGGTCTCTATACCAGGCGAGGAGAAGAACACGGAGATCGTCGGTGTCACCCAGGAATATGCCGCTGTACGTGATTGGCGCCCCATCGTAGGCACATTCATCACACCCGTCGAGAATCAGACACAGGCGCGCGTGGCTGTATTGGGGAAGATCGTGGCCGATACCCTCTTCCCGAACAACCCCGATCCTACCGGCGAGATGGTCCGCATCGACGGAGTGCCCTTCCGCGTTATCGGCGTGATGGAAGAGCGGGGTGGATCAAACTTCGGGAGTGAGGACGATACCGTCCTCGTTCCACTGAGCACGGCCTTCAGCCGCCTCTTTCCGCGCCGGACCCCCAGGGGAGAACCGCGCCTCTCCATCATCTACGTACAGGCGGTGAACGGCGACCGCATGGATGCGGCGGTCACCGAAGCCTCCCAGATCCTGCGCCAGCGCCACAACATCGCGCCGGGCGAACCCGACGACTTCTCGACCATCAGCCAGTCGGATCTCATCGGCACCTTTGAGCAGATCACCAGCGTCATCACCGTCTTCCTTGGCGCTATTGCAGGGATCAGCCTGCTGGTGGGCGGTATCGGCATCATGAACATCATGCTCGTCTCAGTCACCGAGCGCACCCGCGAGATCGGGCTCCGCAAGGCGGTGGGCGCTCGCCGGCGCGACATCCTCTGGCAGTTCCTCATCGAAGCAATCCTCCTCTCCACCGTCGGAGGTGCCATCGGCATCGCCATCGGATCCCTGGGCTCCACGGCCATCTCAACGCTGCTGCGCGACGAGGGCTTCAGCGCCGTGATAACGTTGGGTTCCGTGGCCCTGGCGACGCTCTTCTCGGCGGCGGTGGGGCTCTTCTTCGGCATCTACCCTGCCCAGCGGGCCGCAGCCCTTAACCCCATCGACGCGCTGCGTTACGAGTAAAGAACCGGCCTCTCTGATATTTACAAGCGTCCCAACGCCCTATCCTGGTCAACTGGGTAGTGCCAAACCTCGCAACTTGTCGGATCTCTTCAACGCCGATCTGATGTAAGATCTACCTATGTGGAGGGCTCCCGGGCATCATATGAACGAGATTTATATTCTTTTCGTGAACCCAGAGAGGATCATTCAGGTAGTTATATTGACAAAAGAGGGCCTACCCTTATAATCGCTCTCATGTCTCACGAAAGGAGGTGAGGATTATCAAACAAGATGAAGAACAATCACACTTTACAATATGTGTCACATTCTATCAGAGGAGGAGAAAGATGTTTAGAAAGTCCCTTTACGCTTTACTCGCCGTCGTTTTGCTGCTGGGCCTGGCACTCACGGCCTGCGGCACACCGGCGCCGACAGAGCCTCCTACCGAGGAACCCACGGAGGAGATGACCGAGGAGCCTACAGAAGAACCCACAGAAGAGCCCGCTGAAGCCGGTCCCCTGTGGACCCCGGAGCTGAAGCAGGCCTTCGCGGCCGCTATCGACCGCGAGACCCTGGTCGACCGTGTCTTTGAGGGTCGCAACATCCCCGCCTACCACATGGTCCCGCCCGGATACCCCTACGCCACGGAGCCCTTCCTGGATAAGTACGGCACCCGTGACCTCAACATGGCCATTGACCTGCTGGAAGGCATGGGCTACACGGAAGAAGAGCCCTTTGAGTTCGACTTCTGGTACCCGCCCGAGCACTACGG
>JBNGDR010000233.1:0-4064 GCA_049975685.1 Anaerolineae bacterium | reverse complement strand
CACCTCCACCTCATCCACGCCCTGCTCGGGTAATGGTAAGACATGGCCCTCCACGGGTTGACCGTCCACTGTCAATGAGACATCGTTCCCAGGTCCGGTCCGCCGCACGTCGATGTGATAGGTCACACCCCGGAAGACCCGGGTGGCACTGAAGCCCTCCCAATCCGCCGGGATGACAGGCGCGATCTCCAAGCCCTCGTAGGTGGGACGGATCCCCAGGATCCACTGGGTGATGGCGACGTAGTTCCAGGCAGCCGTCCCGCTCAGCCAGGAGTTCTTGGCCTCTCCGAAGGTGGGAGCGTCCGCGCCGGCGATCATCTGAGCGTAGACGTAGGGCTCGCATCGATGTATCTCGCTGATATCCTCCCGTGCGGAGGGGTTGATACGCAGGTAATAGTCAAGGGCCCGATCACCTCGTCCTACACCGGTCTCGGCGATCATAATCCAGGGGTTGGTGTGGCAGAAGATGCCCGCATTCTCCTTGTAACCCGGCGGATAGGAGGTGACCTCACCCAGATGGACGTAATAGCGCGTAAACGCCGGTTGAAGGAGCATGACGCCGTGGGACGTGGCCAACCACTCTTGAACGGCGTCAAGGGCCTTGATAGCGCGTCCATCCTCCCTGCCCAGCCCGGCCATCACACAGATACCCTGGGGTTCGATGAAGATTTTGCCCTCCTCACACTCGTGAGAGCCTACTTTCTCCCCGAAATCATCGTAGGCACGGAGGAACCAGGCGCCGTCCCAACCGTGGGCCATCACGCTTTCTGCCATGCGCTCGGCCGTATCCGCGTAGAAGTCCGGGCCTTTTTCCTCTGTGGCCAGATCATCGCCCGCCAGACCGCTGATCCGCTCCATCTCCCGCGCGGCGAGAATAAAGAGCCCGGCGATGAAGAGGGACTCCGCCGTCTTGCCCTCCTTGCTGATGGCCGTCTGGAAGGATTCCCCCGGTACCTCGGAGAAGGTATTGAGGTTGAGACAGTCGTTCCAGTCGGCATGCCCAATAAGAGGCAGTCCGTGAGGCCCAAGGTTATCTAGCGTATACTGCACGACTCGCTCCAGGTGATCGTAGAGCGGCTTTTCGCTGCTGGGACGGTTCTCGTAGGGTACAGGCTCGGCGAGGATGGAGACATCGCCCGTCTCCTTGAGGTAAGCCGCCGTAGCAAGCACCAGCCAGAGGGGATCGTCATTGAAGCCGCTGCCCACGGCATCGTTACCCTTTTTCGTCAGCGGCTGGTACTGGTGATAGGCGCCCCCATCCTCTATCTGCGTGGCGGCCAGGTCAAGGATGCGCTCCCGCGCCCGCTCGGGAATCATATGAAGGAAGCCCAGCAGATCCTGGTTGGAATCGCGGAAACCCATCCCCCTTCCGATGCCCGACTCGAAGTAGGATGCTGAACGCGAGAGGTTGAAGGTCACCATGCACTGATAGGCGTTCCAGATGTTGACCATGCGGTCGACATCCTCTCCAGGCGTTGACACCTGCATCCGCTCCAGCAACCGATCCCAGTAGGCGCCGAGATCATCGAAGGCGGCGTCGACGGTCGGGGTGTCAAGGTATCGCTCGATGAGGGGCTTCACCGTTGCCTTGTTCAGATTCTGAGAGCCCGGTGGATCAAATTTGGCGTCGGATGGGTTCTCGTGGTAACCTAGCACAAAGATCACTTGACGTGATTCTCCCGGTGCCAGCGCCAGTTCGACGTGATGGGACCCCACGACGGCCCAACCATGAGCCACGGAGTCGGCGGATTCCCCCCGCTCTACGACGCGGGGATTATCCCATCCCCGGTACTGACCCAGGAATTCACTGCGCTGGGTATCGAAACCCGCCAACGGTTCGGAGCAAGCGAAGAAAGCGAAGTGATTACGCCGCTCGCGATACTCCGTCTTGTGATAAATAACCCCTTCCTCCACCTCCACCTCGCCGATGTTGAAGTTGCGCTGGAAGTTGGTCATATCGTCCCAGGCCTCCCAGAAGGCGAACTCCACGCAGGAGAAAAGAGAGAGCCGGGCGGGCGCGTCCCGATGATTGGTAAGGGTGGTCTGCCACACTTCAAGGGTAGCACCGAGGGGGACGAAGTACCGGGTCTGGACCTCAATCCCTTCGTGGCGGGCGCCGATGATAGAGTACCCCATCCCATGACGACAGGAATAGCCCTCCAGATCGGTGCGGGTGGGTTGCCACGATGGCGACCAGAAGTCCCCGGTGGCGTCGTCACGCACGTAGAGATATCGTCCTCCGGTATCAAGAGGGATGTTGTTGTAGCGGTAACGGGTGATCCGTCGCAGCCGCGCATCGCGGTAGAAGGAATAGCCGCCCGCCGTGTTGGAGATGAGTCCGAAATAGTCCCGGTTGCCCAGGTAATTGATCCAGGGCAGAGGGGTATCGGGTTGAGTAATCACGTACTCGCGATTCTGGTCGTCAAAGTATCCGTAACGCATAAGTCCTCGCCTTCCAGATTGTAATTGAGATAACCGGGTGGATAAGTATTGGCGCTCACCCTAGGTCAGGCCCTCACGGCGGGCTCAACCTAGAGCGTGCAACATCCCAATAATCCTACTCCAGTCTCTCATTGCTGGCAAGCGAAAAGGAGCAAGAGAAGAATTTCGCGCTCAGGGGGTGTCGGGGATATCCTCAACAGTGAGCCAGTCGGTCTTGGGGAAGAGGCGGGCGATCTGGGGCGTGAAACAAGGATCGGCGCGCAATATCTCCGCCGGAGCACCCCGCGCCACGATCCGGCCCTCGCGCATGAGCAGCACGCGATCCGCTATGACCGCTGCAAGCTCTACATCGTGCGTGACGACGAGTACGGCCATCCCCTCGTCGCGCCAGCCGTGCAAGAGTTTCTGAAGCCGTTCCTTGGCCGCATAGTCTAAACCCCGGGTGGGTTCGTCGAGCAGGAGAGCGCCGGGCTGCGTGACCAGGATGGCTGCAAGTGCCACCCGTTGGCGTTCCCCTACACTAAGATCTCGGGGATAGGCCCCGGCCTTATCACTTAACGAGAGGTGTTCCAGTAGCGCCAGCGGGGCAATGGGGGCCGAGTCATCATCCAGGCCGTGATTGCGCAGCGTGACACGTAGTTCGTCGAGCACCGTGTCGGCGAAGAGCAGCGCGTCAGGGTCCTGCGGAAGATAGCCCACCTTGCGACAGATGTCGGCGACCTCCAGACCGGTGATCTCCTGGCCCGCCACCCAGACGTTGCCTCGCTCTGGTGAGATGAGTCCCACCAGGCTTCGGAGCAAGGTCGTTTTACCAGATCCGTTGGGTCCCATCAGCACCACGATCTCACCTGGAGCCAGGGATAGATTCACGCCTTGGAGTACACGACGTCCATTATAGGCGATCTCCAGCGCCGAGGTCTGCAGAAAGGATGAAGGGAGGGTATCGGGTGTGGCGCGGTCGGGAGACCGGCCATAGCTATTGAAGGCGGAAGGATGAGGGCGGAAGGATGAAGGGAAATCGGAAGTAACTTCAGGCGTGGCGCGGTCGGGAGACCGGCCACAGCTACTAGGAGACTGAGCACAGCTACCAGGGAACTGGACACAGCTACCGGGGGACAGGTCACAGCTAATGGAGGATGGGTCACGGATGAAGGGGCGGGCCTCCTCCACCGTGATGGGTAAGGGAGACCACCCACGTTTCCGCCCCAGATCAACAACAGGGGGCACAAGGGGAACGTGAGCGAGGACCTCACGGGGCTCTCCCTGTCTGAGGCGTTCGCCCTCACCGAGGAGGTAGATCAGATGGTCAGCGTAGGGCAAGACCCGCTCCAACCGCTGTTCCACCAGCACAACCGTGATCCCCAGCGCAGTATTAAGGTCCCGCAGGGTATTGAGAACCTCCTCGGCCGATTTCGGATCCAGCTGTGAGGTCGGCTCATCCAGCGCCAGGATTCGAGGTTGCAGCACCATCGCAGCGGCAATGGCCACGCGTTGCGTCTCCCCACCTGAGAGGGTATCGAGATGCCGCTGGCGCAGCGATGTCATCTCCAGTAACAAAAGCACCTCGGCGACCCGGGCCTCCATCTCGGGACGGGGAAGGGCCGCGTTCTCCAGTGCGAAGA
>JBNGDR010000232.1:0-4068 GCA_049975685.1 Anaerolineae bacterium | reverse complement strand
AAGTGCCTCAGTCCGGTAGTAGAGCGTGAGCGGGTCCTGGGGGTGTATGAGTAGATAGGCGCGTGCCAGCTCTGTGAGAACTTCGGCATCGTCTGCGCGGCGCGCTGCTTGCCAACGGGCGGGGAAGAGTGCCGGTTGTAATTCTGGATCCAGAGCCTGTGCCGTTGAAAGGCTCTGCTGAGATAAGGTGATCTCTCCCTGTCGCTGCTGGATGGTGCCGAGGAGTGCCCAGGCGGTGGCGTCTTGGGGGGCGGCAATAACGGCAAGCCAGGCGCGTGAAGCAGCCGTTTCCAGATCGCCCAGGGCCAGCGCCAAACGTGCACCCTCGCGTAATACCATTGGGTGATCGGGGTCCATATCAGCCGCTCTCTCCCAGATGGCGGCTGCTTCCTCGGGGTTTCCGGCCAGTAGTGCCGGCTCCATCCCCTTCAGGATTTGTGTTGGCGTGATTGCCGTCGGTGTGGGGACACGTGTGGGCATGGGGAGCCAGCTCTCATCGGCGAGAGGTGTAGGATTTCCGGCACAAGCGGCCATACAGAGCGCCGGGAGCAAGATGACGAGAGGTCCCACTCTTTGCAGGAGCGCCTTCACGCGTTTCACACCCTTTCCAATGATGACTTCCGTACTTTCCGGTATTTGAGCATTTCGTAGTAAGACATCAATCCGGCCAGGAGGAGGCCATAGAGGCCGTCACGCCATCCCCCGAGGGTTATGAAACGCCACCAGAAGTGGCGTGGAATCTGAGTGTAGGGCGTATAGAAGTGGGGTTGTGTCCCTTTCTCGATCAGTATCCCGGCATCGTAGTCAACGTAACGTCGTTGCTTGGCGTGAAACTGGGCCAGAGTCTCGTAATTGTAATGGATAAGGGGTGCTTGCAGGTATCCCGCTTTGCCGTCGAGAACGGCTTCCTCGTGGACCGCACGCGCCGGGTCGTAATGTGCGTGGCCCCGTCTCAACAGTCGCAGCTGGTGATCGGGCCACCAGCCAGAGCCGCGCATGCGATGTCCGAAGATATAGTTATGACGGGGTACCCACCAACCCGACTCTTCCCGGGTGGCAATGACCTCCCGGATCTCGCTGGCGAGCTGGGGGGTAGCCCGCTCGTCGGCATCGACGAAGAGGACCCAGGTCGTGCCTTCGGCTGCGTCGAGTGCGGCATTACGCTGCTTTGAGTAGTTTTCAAAGGTATGTTGCGCGACCTCGGCGCCTGCATCGCGGGCTAATTGGGTTGTTTTATCTTTGCTGTAGGAATCGAAGACTAGGACCTTATCGACCCATTGCAGACTATCAATGCAGGGGAGGATATGGCGTTCTTCATTGAGCGTCAGTATGATGGCGGTGATGGTGACCTGGGTGGTCATGCGCGTTTTCCCTGCCATGCTTCGACGATGCGTCGGTAAGCGCGTTCCCATTCGGGTGTTGATGCTTTACCATGCCCAAAACGGTAACGTACGAGGGTTGCTACCAATGCGCGGAGTAGGGGACCACGGTGTTTACGGTAGAGACGGGCGCGGCTTTCCCAGAGGTGGGCTGTGGTCTGTGGACGGGCTTGCCCAGTGCTGGCGCCGCCATGATGTATCACCTCCGCGTTAGGCACCAGCCAGATCTCCCAGCCTGCTTCACGCATACGCCATGCCCAGTCGATTTCCTCGCAGTACATGAAGAAATCCTCGTCTAGAGGGCCAATCTCTTTCACAGCTTCGCCGCGTGCCATCATAGCCGCTCCCAGTGGATGATCCACCGGGAAGGGGAGACCCTTTGCGTATTGGTATTCGGGATAACGTCCATTAAGGTGCGTCTCGTAGAGGCGGGCCGGCAGATTAATCAGGTCGAAGGCGGGTTGCAAGAGACCGGGAAAGCGGAAGGCGCTTTGTTGAAGACTGCCGTCCGTGTTCAAAAGTTTGGGTCCGACTAACCCAGCGCGGGGATGACGGGCGAAGAAGTTCATGAGAGCTGCTGTTGCCCCCGATTGCACCTCGGTATCAGGGTTGAGCAACCAGATCAGGTCCGGGATTTCTTCCGCAAGGAGACGCTCCAAAACTAGATTATTACCACGCACAAAGCCTAGATTCTCGTCCGGCGTCTTCAGATGCACCCACGGGAAATGCTCGCGCACCATAGCCGCCGATCCATCCTTGGAAGCGTTGTCCACGACCCAGACCTGGGCATCAACGCTGGTTCGATCCAGATCCTCGCGTAGAACCTTCAGACATCGGCGTAAGAGATCCCGTACCTGCCAGGAGACGATGATAACGGCCAGCGTCTGCATGACGTTTAGGGCGCAATGATCTGCAGGAAGATTGGGTCAACGTTATTGTTCAAGGCTGCGATCTCGACATCCTCGTGGATGAGGCCGGCCCAGCAGTATTGAGGGTTGCGGGCTTCAATAACATCTATGAAGCGAATACCACCGGTGACCGTGGCTCTTTCAAAGGGTGGTAGGTAGTAGTGTCCTTCCTCATCTTGGATCAGCGTCTCAGGATCTCCGATGGCCCAGCGCCATGGATAGTTGATGGTTGAGTTTTCGCAATGGATACCCACTCGGAAAACTCCCGCCTCGATGGTCTGGTTCAGGGTAGCGTAGTTTTCGTCAGAATCGTAAACGGTACTCGGGAAGGGGCCACTCGTACGGATGGGGGTTGTACTGTCATTCTCCACCGTGAGGGTAAAACGGAGTGTCTCACCTAGCGTTAGCGTGCTTTCGACGGACCACTCCACCTCGGCGTTAAGGATATAAGCCATGGGACGCCCAGCATCAACCAGTGTCAGTGTGTCACTGATAAGGGTTCGTTGTCCCACAAGGTCCCGTGCTTCGGCGTAAACGGTGTAGGTTCCGTCGGGTGGTGGCTCCGCGCCCGCGTCGATGCCGCCATCGTAGTCGAAGGTATGCAGGCCGTACTCATTGGGGGGCGTGGTGCTCTGTGGATCCTCGGCGATGTGATGGCGTACGCCATCATTATCCAGCATATAAAGCTGGAGATCCTCCACGTCCTTTTGCAGGAAAGCGTTGATGCGTACCCGGTCGTCCAACCCGTCCTGATTGGGTGAGAAGGTTTTTGGATAGACGGAGAAACCGGTGATGCCTGGGAGTTGGGTATCGGCGTTCTGCACGGTCAGAGAGCCCGACACGGTCATCCGTTCTCCTTCTTCTTTGGGATTGGCCACTATCTCCCAGGTGTACTCCCCGTCAGGTAGGGTGCGTTTGAGCACGGAGAAGGGATACTCCTCGCCGGGTAGTAGAAATCCGTCAACGACACCAGGAAAGAGTACCGAGTAGGGTTCCTCGTTGAGGCTAAGGGGTACAGATTTGCGAAAGGTGTACTGCCGTCCCATCGCATCGTAAAAGTAGATTCCAACGTCAGCATTACGATTAAGTTTAAAGGTAATATTGGCCAGATCCTCCTGGCCATCTGCGTTGGGAGAAATGATGGACGGGGTGATCGAGACTGCTTCCAGTAATGGCTCCTCCGCACATGCTGTTAGCAGCATGGTGATGGCAAAGAAGAGCACGAAAAAGCAGGCAATCTTCTTCCAGCTGATGGGTTCAATTTCTTTCAACATAGCGGGGAAAGTGTACCAGAGAGCCGGAGGGAAGTCAAATGAAGTGGCGAAAAATCTCTGGCTAGACGTTCATTTGCTTTCGTCCCACCCTGCGTTACAATACCTACGGAGGAGAATGAAATGCTGCCCCAGGTTGTATGGCGCGGCGCCTTGATTCTGTTCTTGTTGCTGGCAAATGTCCCCCTCGTTGCTGCTCAAGAGCAGGATGATGACCCCGTGCAAGAGATGATAAATCAGCTGTCCACCCGCATGAAGGTTGGACAGCTGGTTATGGTGTCATTTCCGGGCACCGATGTGGGGGATGATTCCGAGATTGCTCGGCTTCTCAGGGATTATGGTATTGGTGGGATCCTTTTGCGTCCTGAGAATGGTAATTTTGGTGCTGGTTTTGTTGAAGCTAGCGCTGTGCTCTCCATGACTAACGAGTTGCAATTTAGATCTTGGCAGGGATCTCGCTATATACCTCTTTTCATGGGTGTGGAGGGCGCTGGTGGGAGTGGTTTAAGG
>JBNGDR010000231.1:0-4102 GCA_049975685.1 Anaerolineae bacterium | reverse complement strand
GGGGGACAGGGCGTCTCCACCAGGCCCTCGCTTCCTCTCAGAGCCGCCAGAGCCGCCTGGCGGGAGAGAGAGAAGATCTCTCCTGTGTCCAGCGCTGCGATCTCCTCCGCGCTGAAGTAAACAGCGCGATCCACCTCCACACCGTCGGGGCGGGGATCGCCTTTGAGAGGTCGCATGCGGAAGAAGACGAAGACGGCGCCTCCCTCGGGCACGTATCGGGTGCGCACGCCGACCAGGGAGAGCACCTCGGCTCGAACACCTGTCTCCTCATAAACTTCGCGGACGGCCGCCTCATCCAGGCGTTCGTCATGCCGGGCGTAGCCGCCAGGGGCAGACCAGATCCCCTTACCCACACCGTAGGTATGGCGAATAAGCAGGACACGTCCCTCGTACACAACGAGGCCTGCTGCACCTACGTCCCAGATCTTGCCGTCCTGATCAGGAACATAACGGATCATGTAATACGGTCATAGAAGAGAGGTAAGGACTGCGCCTCTTCTTCGGAGAAAGTGAGCGCCTCCAGCACGCGCTGTATCGCTTCATCCCGCTTACCCGCATCGTTAGCATGAACGGTGAAAATGGGCTCGCCCTCCTCCACGTAGTCGCCCACCTTCACGTGCATAACGATACCCACGGCGTGGTCAATGGGCTGCCCCTTCTCCTCACGTCCGCCGCCCAAGGCCACCACGGCCATCCCAATAGCGTCGGCCTGGACGTGCGAGAGATAACCAGGCTCAGAAACGCCAATCTCCTCGATGATCTCCGCCTGTGGCAGGCGTTCAGGCTCATCCACGTAACCCACATCGCCTTCCTGCGCCTCAACCATCTGCCGGAATTTGCGCCACGCGTCGCCGGAAGCGACGGCCCGCTCCGCAAGATCCTTGCCTTCGTCCACGTCGTCGGCCTGCCCTCCAAGAGCCAGCATCTCCCCGGCGACGACCAGGCAGTGCTCGTAGAAATCCTCGGGTCCCTCGCCGTGCAGGGTGTCGATGGCCTCCTGTACCTCCAGGGCGTTACCGATGGCCCAACCCAGTGGTTGATTCATGTCGGAGATAAGAGCCGTGACGTCGCGTCCCACCTCTTCACCAATGCGCACCATCCCCTCGGCAAGCTTCCGGGCCTCTTCCAGCGTGCGCATGAAGGCTCCAGTGCCTACTTTCACGTCCAGCACTATCGCATCGGCGCCGGCTGCCAATTTCTTGCTCATGATGGAGCCAATGATGAGAGGCAAACTGGGCACGGTTCCCGTCACGTCCCGGAGAGCATAAAGCTTGCCGTCAGCAGGCGCCAGCCGGGCGGATTGACCGGTGAGGACGAGGCCGATCTCTGCCACCTGCGCCTTGAACTCCGCTACAGAGAGATCGGTACGAAAGCCGGGTATGGATTCCAGCTTGTCCAGCGTACCGCCGGAGAAGCCCAGACCGCGACCGGACATCTTACCCACCGGCAAACCACAGGCTGCCACCGTGGGCGCCACGACCAGACTCACCTTATCGCCCACACCCCCGGTGGAGTGTTTATCGACCACAAAGGGGGCCACGTCGGAGAGATCCAGGCTGTCCCCAGAGTGGGCCATCGCCAGTGTCAGGTCGCGGGTCTCGCGGTCATCCATCCCCTGGAGCATGATAGCCATCAGCAGAGCTGACGCCTGATAATCAGGGATCTGATCCTCGGTATAGGCTGTGACGAAAAACTTGATCTCCTCCGTCGTCAGAGCCTTGCCATCACGTTTCTTCTCAATGATCTCCACCATCCGCATAGATTTGACCTCCTGCTTCGAAGATTTATAGGGTAAGAAGATATGACAGAAACCGCGCAGTCACCAACACAGACAACTGTGCCTATGTGAATGAACCCATTATACCCCAGAACAGCTGCCCAGACTATCAAAGGCCAATCAATCAGCAATAAAGCGGCTCCGTGTGAATGGTGATTCACACGGAGCCCAGATACCAGGTGACCATACTGCGTCTAGAGATAAAAACCCAACCCCACCGTTCCTGGACCAGCATGCCCGCCAACGACAGGTGAGATAACGGCCCGGAAGAGAAGCTCCGGATCGAGGCGCTCCTTCACTTCATCAAAGATGATGTCTGCACTCTTGCTGGCATCAACATCGATGACCGCTACGCAGGAAGGTTGGCGACCGGCTAATCGCTCCTCAGCGATCTGTAACAATCGCTGAAGAGCCCGGCGTCGTCCACGGTTCTTCTCAAGTACATCCACACGTCCGCCCTCAATGGTAAGCAGCGGCTTGAGATTGAGCGCCGTCCCAAAAAGACGCGCGGCCCCACCAATGCGTCCCCCTCGATGCAGGTATTCCAACGTATCAACGGTGAACAGTACCGATGACCGTGCACGCACGCGATGGATCTGGGCCAATACCTCCTCCAGGGTGGCACCCTCTCTCGCCGCCTCTGCCGCAGCAAGGGCTTGAAATCCCAGACCAACGGAGACGGAGCGCGAGTCCACGAGCTCGATGTTCAAGTCTGGCAGCGCTGCCTTGGCCTGATTGGCCGAGAGGTAAGTGCCACTCAGATCTGAGGATATGACAACACAGACGATAGTATCGGTGTCGTGTTCCTCGGAGATCGCCTTGAAAAACTCGATGAACTCACCCGCCGAAGGCTGGGAGGTGGTGGGAAAATCCTCACGCTCCCGTAACCAACGGTAAAAAGTCCCCGGATCCAGGGTTACACCATCGATGTAGGTTTCCTCCCCCCAGTGCACCTTCAGAGGAATTACAGGGAGATTGTACTCACTCACAATCTCGGGAGGTAAATTTGATGTACTATCCGTCGCCACGACCAGCTTCTTCATGATGCCCTCCAGTTTGAGTAAATAAAAGAAATATAACAACCCTAAAGAAGATGAAATACGGGAAACGACTGATGAATCTTCCCATGTCACCCATCCCCTACATTCTACAGTATACCCGCTGGTGAACAAGGTGCCCTCATCGAACCCCATCCATACGAAAAAGCGCTAACCATTGTCCCAATCAGATAACTTATGGTAAAATAACAGTGTTGTGCAAGAGAGGGGATAAACAACACACTGAGAATGTCTCTGCCCATCGCTGGGAAACTGTCGGCTCAGGAGGGTATATGGCGAAGATACTGGTTGCAGATGATGATAAAACCATGCTAGGTTTACTCACTACCCTGCTTGAGTTGGAAGGGGAAGAGGCCATAAGCGTCAACAAACCTGATGAGATCCTGCCTGCAGCCCGCCGCGAAAAGCCCGATCTTATCCTGATGGACGTCTATCTGGCCGGGGAGAATGCCTGCCGGGTCCTACAAACACTCAAGAGCGATACCCAGACGAAAGACATTCCGGTACTCATGACCTCTGGCATGGAGATGCGGGATCAGTGTATCAGAGATGGAGCCGAGGATTTCATCCTCAAACCCTTCCGCCCCGTTGAGCTCATTGAGCGGATACGAGCTATCATCGAATCTAGGGTAGAGCCTGCTCCCTGATCCCCACCCTGGTTCCCGCTCGCTATTCACCGATCCCTGCATTTTGAAGGAGAATCATGGAACCTGCTGTTCAAGTTGCCATACTCACCGCCAGTGATCGCGCCGCTGCGGGCATCTACGAAGATCAGAGCGGACCCGCATTGGAAAAACTGGTGCGAAGATCCCTCGATGCCGAAGTTGTCGCCACGGAGATCCTGCCCGACAACCAGATTCAGATCGCGGCCCAGCTGCGCAAGTGGGCGGACGAAGGCACACTCGACCTCATCCTCATCACCGGGGGGACGGGCTTCGCCCCCACCGACGTGACACCGGAAGCCACCCGCGAGGTCATCGAGAAGGAGACCCCAGGTCTTGCGGAGGTTATGCGGGCCGCCTCCCTCCGCGTCACCCCCCACGCCATGCTCTCCCGTGCTGTCTGTGGCATCCGGGGACACACACTTATTGTGAATCTGCCCGGCAGTCCCAAGGGCGCTACGGAGAATTTGCGCGCCATCCTGCCCGCGCTCCCCCACGCCATCGGCCTCCTGCGCGGCAAGCCGGAGAGCGAAGCAGGACACGCGTTACATACCCACTCCATCTGAGAAGAGTCTCACCCTCAGGTGACAGCTAAGTCGATCTTG
>JBNGDR010000230.1:0-4107 GCA_049975685.1 Anaerolineae bacterium | reverse complement strand
CCTGATGAGATAGGGCTGATATTAATCACCCATGGTCACACCGATCATTTTGGGAGCGCAGCGGTGCTGCGTGAACGTTTGGCAGCGCCTGTCGCCGTCCATGCAGCCGACGCTGACGCGTTGCGCCGCGGTATCCAGCAACCTGGTTCTCTGAATCCCACCCACTGGCTTTGGAAGCTCCTCTCGGGTGCGTTTTCTGCGACGTCCAGGGGCACGCCGCCCGTGGAACCGGACATCGTCTTTGAGGAGGCCTGGCGCCTGGACGAGTATGGCGTTGCCGGGGAGGTCATGCCTACACCGGGACACACCCCTGGCTCCGTTTCAGTGATACTGGATAGCGGGGAGATCATCGTCGGTGATATGATGGGCAGGGATTTTCTCAGTCTTAGACGCCGTGCCGGCCCTCCCTTCGTCGCCTGGGATCTGGATCGTAACTTTCGGAGCCTCCGCGAGGTACTTGCGCGACATCCCCACACGATTTACGTAACCCACGGTGGTGCCTTCAGCCCAGAGGACGCTGCACACCTGGTTTAGGTGACGCCCCACCTCGAAGGAAGAAAGGATCTATGGCAAGCGAAAGCATTCTCATCATAGACGATAATCCGGAGATTCGGCATTTCCTCATCGATCTGTTGCATCCCCTCGGTTATACAGTTTCCCAAGCAGACCGTGGGCGGGAGGGATTGAAGAAAGCACGTTGGGAGAATCCAGATCTCATCCTCCTTGACTTGAATCTGCCCGATATGAGCGGTATCGAGGTTTTGGAGGCTCTTCAGGAGGAAGAGGAACCCATGTCGATCTCGGTCATCCTGATGACGCTTCATGGATCTGAGCGTGTGGCGGTCCGTGTCTTTCGCCTGGGTGTGTGCGACTATATCATCAAGCCCTTTGAGGTAGATCGATTGCTTGCTGCTATTGAGAGAACACTGGAGGCCCGTCGTTTGCGCCGGGAGAAGGAAGAGTTGTTGTCCGAACTGAGCGAGTCCAACCGCCGGTTGAAGCAAGAGATGCGTGAGCTATCTGCCCTTCGTGCCATTGGGCGCTCTGTGGCCTCACTGATGGCCCTGGAGGATCTCCTGCGGCGGGTGGTCGATGCTTCCATCTATCTGACGGGCGCGGAGATGGCGGCTGTTTTCTTTGTAGATGAGGGTGGCGGCCCGCCCCGCTTGGAAGCAGCGCGCCACGGGAAGGCCTATCATACCAACTTTGCGGAGCCCGTTACCGACCGCTTGGCCGCGAGTGTCATACGTTCCCAACGACCCCTCCAGATCATTGAGGCCTTGGGACGCATATCCTTTGCGACCTACTTTGGGGAACAGGCTCGAGCGCTACTCTACGTACCGATTTCCCTCCAGGAGCGGATTCTGGGTGTCCTGAGTGTTGCCTACCTGGATCAGGGACGTAGCCCCACACCGGAGGTCCAGCTTAGACTGTCCGCTCTCGCCGATCAGATCGCCATTGCCCTGGAGAACGCCCACCTTCACGCCGCGTTGCGCCAGACCGTTGCCACACAGACGATCCAGGAGATTATGGTCACGTTGTCCCACTATATCAACAATCCCCTGCAGACATTACGGGGGGTGAGCCATCTCTGGGAGGAACAGGGTGATCCTGAGCTGGCAACTGTTCTCCATCAGGAGATCCGCAAGATAGAGGCCGTCGTTTCCATTCTCAGGGAGATCACTGTGCCGGAAAGCACCCTCTATCTGGGTTCGACGAAGATGTTGGATATTGAACGGGCGCTTCAGGAGCGGTTGGCCTCCGCCGACAAATGATCTCCCCGAGTGTAAAAGGATAGAAGGCGAGTTTGGAGTCAGCATAGTGCATGGAAAGGTAAGTGGATCTTAATGATCAAGAAACGTGGAAAAACATACGGTGCACATCGTTCCTATCGTGGTTTGCCTATGAAGGTGATACGAGAACTTCAGAAAGTGGAGGACTTGAAAGCTGAGGGCCGGTGGGCCGAGGCTGTAGACAAACTACAGAATCTGGGGCGACGCAACAGAGATAAACCTGTGATATTGGATGAATGGCTACAGACTGCGCTCACGGCACAGGATGTACCTGCCATCATCGAGGCTGGCGAGATGCTTTTGGATCTGGAACCTGATTCACCAGAGCTGACGTACGACGTAGCCAACGCCTATCTTCACGACGCTAAAATGGTCCTATCATACAGGAAGTTCAAATATTTCCTTGGGCGTTGGCCCAAGCACGAGCTGGTTGATGAGGCCCGATCTCGTTTCGAGGGTTTGCGGGAGTCCGTTCTAGAGATGCTGCCCCCCTTCGATATTCCTCTGGAGGAGAAATTGGATCTCGCGGCGCAAAATGAGCGCATCCAACTCTATCTCAAACAGGGACGGTTCAGAGAAGGGCGGCGTCTCGCGCAGGAAGTGCGCGAGCAATATCCCACATTTGCGCCCGCTTACAATAACCTCGGCCTCCTCCATTGGCTTCGTGGGGAGCTGACCGAGGCCATTGAGGTTAGCTCTCAGGTCTTGGAGTTCGAGCCTGATAACGTGCACGCTCTTGCTAACCTGGTTCATTTCCTGTACATGGATGACCAGGTGGAAGAAGCGCGAGCGTATGCAGAACGGCTCAAGACCTCAAAGGCTGAGGCGTGGGAGGCACCTGTTAAGAAGGCGGAGGCGTTGATGTTCGTCGAGGCTTTTGAAGACGTGGTGGACGTTTTTGAAGAGTATCGTGCTGACAAGGACTCCCTATTAACGCCCTCCAGTGAGGCTTTTCTGTATCACATGATGGCTGTTGCAGTTTATCGGCTGGGAGATGAGGAACGGGCTCGTCGCTATTGGGAGCAGGCGCTCGTCGTGCGTCCCGGTTACGATCTAGCACTGGGTAACCTGGCCGATCTGGAGAAAACTCCATCCGAGCGCATAGGTGCCTGGGCTTTTCCTGCGACTTCGTGGATCGATCAGCCAACACTCAACGCCGTGCGGCAATTTATGGAACGTGCAAGTCGGTCCAGGAGCGATGCACACGTCAAAAGAGCTGTGCAGCGTCTGATGCAGCGCCATCCTCGGCTGAATATCTTCATACCTATCCTTTTGAAACGGGGCGATCCCTTCGGTTGTCAGATGGCATATGCTCTGGCAACTATCATGGAAACGCCGGAGGTGTTCCGGGCGCTTGCCGATTTTGCCCGTACCAAACACGGCACTGACGAGATGCGTATACAGGCCGGGAATCTGGCAGCTCAAAATGGCGCTCTCCCCAGTGGTCCGCGAAGGATGTGGATCCAGGGTGAATGGCGGGAGATCATGCTGCTATCGTTTGAGATTTACGGTGAGAGCGATCCCGTTCACAGCCCAAAGGTGGAGCATCTCGCGAGAGAGGCCGCAATGGCGTTGAATCGGGGTGATGTAGAGACGGCCAGGTCTCTGCTTGAGGAGGCTCTCGAAGAGGAGCCGGACGCGCCCGGTCTCCTGAACAACTTTGCTAAGGTGTTGGAGATGGAGGGGTCTTTTCAAGAAGCGCTAGAACTCACTCGAGAGATCCACGAGCAGCATCCCGATTATCTATTTGCGCGTATCAGCTTGGCCCAGACGCACATTGATGTGGGAGAGATAGAGGAGGCACATAACCTTCTAGATCCTATCCTTGAACGAGAACGGCTCCACTACAGCGAGTTTGGAGCCTTCTGTGCTGCTTATATCCGATTGAACATCGCTGAGGGAAATCTGCAGGGAGCACAGTCATGGCTCCAGATGTGGGAGGAGATCGATCCAGAGAATCCGAATCTGCTCTGGTTCAAGCAGGAATTGAATCTGGGCCTGGTTGGCCCCTTGACATTTGAGGCTGATTGAGAGGTTTGGTGTGGCTACCCGTGACATTCTTCAGTTAGGCAATCCCCTTCTCTGGGAGGTCTCGGCGCCCGTTGAGGCGCCTTTCGCTCCCGAGATCAAGACTCTGGTCGAGGATCTCGATGATACCCTCGCTGCGTATCGGGCTGCGCATGGTGTCGGTCGGGGTATCGCCGCGCCGCAGATCGGCGTTCTGCAACGGGTGATCTTCGTGCGCATGCCTGGTGGCCGCATGCCCGGCGGCCGCATGCCTGGGGGCTCGGCGGCGTTCCACGGTCCGCTTATC
>JBNGDR010000229.1:0-4113 GCA_049975685.1 Anaerolineae bacterium | reverse complement strand
AGATCCACGACATCCAAGCCCACCAAGGGACGGATGCGGGTCAGGGCAGGGAGGATGTTCCCCCGGTAATCCTCCCGCGCGACCAACGCCTGATAGGCATCGGCCTGCTCATTGTAGATCTTCGCGAAGTCGTTCATCGGTACCTTCCGCCAGGCGCCTGAGTAGACGAACGGCCCGGTGCGGGTCGGTCTCGTCGTGTAATATCTGTTCCGTCCGGCAATCAATGCGATCCACGAGGGTGTCGTAGCGATAGGGTACCTCGTAGCGCTCCAGAATCTCCTGTCCCAGGCGGCTCAGGATGCCCGCCTCCACCGTCCCTGCGCCGAGGTAGATCAGGAGCAGGGCAGCTGCACGCCCTACGATCTTATCCCGTACCAGAAGGGTGGCGGGGTCAATATAGGCCTCCCGCAGGAAACGTTCCAGATCGAAGAGGGGATGAAGCCACCGGCCATCACTGTGGAATATGAGCCGCTCTCCCACATAGACCTCCAGGGCATTTTTCATGGTCGCGATGGCCCTCCTGCAAGCGCCGCTCTCAACATCTCCCAGACGCGCCCGGTATCCAGCTCCAGGACGAGGTTGACGTTAGGAGAACCTCCCGAAAGATCGGACCAATCCACGACAGTCTGCCCCCGCGTCCGGGCTCCGGCCAGCTCGATGGCGACGTGATGCGTCTCTGCCCTAACCACAATGTCGGGTTCCAGAGCCACGGCCGCCGCCAACAGATCGGGCTCCAGCATGATGCGCTCGCCCAACAAACGCTCCAGGTAGGCCAGGGTATTGCAACTGATGCGTCGGAAGAACTCCGCGCGGGGCGATTCGATGTCCAGGAGTTCCCGGACCTGTCTCGAATCGAAGGGGTGGGCCAGGGTGGTCTCCCACGATAGGAGGGTCAATCCCGGCCAGGCCTCGAAGACGATAGCCGCCGCCTCAGGATCGGTGTGGATGTTGAACTCTGTCGCCGGTGTGACGTTGCCCCTCCCATAAATAGCCCCACCCATGACCACGAGGGACCGGTACTTATGGGGCAGATCGGGGTCGAGGCGGGTCGCCAGGGCCACGTTCGTGAGCGGTCCGAGGGCGAGGAGCGTGAGCTCACCCGGCGACTCGTTAGCCAGGCGGATGAGAGCATTGACCGCGTGCCCATCCGCCACTTCTCGGGTCGAAGGTGAAAGATGTGTATCCCCGAGCCCGTCCTGACCGTGGACGTGCCCGGCATCGGAGGGGGGCGAGACGAGAGGCCGCGAGCAACCGGCGTAGAGGGGCACACCAGCGCAGTCGCTCACTCCCATAACGTCCAGGACGGTGCAAGCGTTGGCCGTCGTCCGTTCCAGGGAGACGTTGCCTGCCACGGTCGTGATCGCTTCCACCCTGGCATCGGGATGGGCGAGGGCGGTCATGAGGGCGTGCGCGTCGTCGACCCCGGGATCGGTGTCTATCACAAGCTTGAGCATGAGTTACCTCCAGTATAGGGTGAGTAGAAAGTGGTGAGCTATGAGCAGGGAGCGGGGATTAGGGACCAGGGAGCAGTTCCCCTGAGTATCTCGTCTGATCCGATCATCTCGCTCAACCGGTAACAACTATTCCGCCAAGTTCAGAGTGCGCTCTCGGTCACATTACGTAAGATTGCTTCAGTATCCATCTGAGCGGATGATTTTATAGTAGCAGATCAAGAGGTAAATGCCAACTCCTCTGTTCTCTGGTGGCCGTCGTGATGGGTAATCTAGCCGCCGTCCGCCAGATGCCCTGGATAGGGATCTGACCGAGACTCCAGATAGACTTGTTTATCGTCCATCTGGAGGTAGACTCTGGGTACTTAAACGTAGTCAGAAAGTTACTCAGAGATCTATGCCAACAAATCTACCGCCCGATTATTTTACAGTCGAAAAGCAATATCGCGCCGCCGCTTCGCGCGAGGAGAAGATCGCCTATCTTGAGGAGATGATGCGTCTCGTCCCCAAACACAAGGGGACGGACAGGCTGCGAGCCGATCTCCGCAAGCGCCTCTCGGAGCTGAGGAGCGCCTCTGAATCGCGCAAGGGGCCCAGCCGACAGGTCTCGGCCTATCACATCGACCGCGAGGGCGCGGGGCAGGTCGCCGTCATCGGACCGGCAAACACGGGCAAGTCGGCCCTGGTGCAGGCGTTGACCAACGCCGAGCCGGAGGTGGCTGCCTATCCCTTCACCACCTGGACGCCCACGCCGGGGATGATGCTCGTCAAGAAGGTCCAGATCCAGCTCATCGATACCCCACCCCTCAACGGGGAATACGTGGACCCGGAGCTCATCGCTCTCATTCGTCGCGCCGATCTGCTCCTGCTGATGCTGGATCTCCAGACTTATCCCATTGAGCAGCTCGAGGAGACTATGTCTCTGCTGGGCGAACACCGCATCGGGCCGCCCCACATGCGGTCACAGGTCGCCGAACCCCAGCGTTGGTGGTTCCTTCCGACGCTCGTGGTCGTCAACAAGACCGACGATGAGATGCTGGACGAGGATTTCGAGGTGCTACAGGAGCTGCTGGGTGATGAGTGGACGTTACTTCCTCTCTCGATAACGGAGGAACGTTACATCGAGCGGTTGAAGGAGACGATCTTCGAACGCCTGGAGATCATCCGCGTCTACTCCAAGCCGCCGGGCAAACCTACCGATCTCAGCGCGCCCTTCGTGATGAAGAAGGGCGGCACCGTGGAGGAATTTGCGGGGCAGATCCACCGCGATCTTCTGGAGAAGCTTCAATCGGCCAGGATCTGGGGCACGGGCGTCTACGATGGGCAGATGGTGGGGCGCGATCACGTCCTGCACGATGGTGACATCGTAGAACTGCGTACATAAGTGCTCGTAAAAGAATAACTTCCCGAGCTATCGTAGAGTGACCTGCTCAAGGGGTGCTTTCGTCGTCGAAACTGGCGAGCCTCAAACGCGTTTGGCGGGTGCTTTCAATACGATCCGGGTTGTGCCATCGGGAAGTTGTTTATTAACAAACCCTAAAAGCCATAAAGAGGTAAATTCATGCACAACTTCATCAATGGCGTCAATCTCGGCGGCTGGCTGTCCCAATATGCGGAGTACGATCACGAACACTTCCGCACCTTCATTACCCGGCGTGATATTGAGCAAATCGCCGCCTGGGGTATGGATCACGTCCGCCTGCCGGTGGATTACCCCATACTGGAATCGGATAACGCCCCCGGTGTTATCCGCGAGGAGAGCATTCGGTACGTTGATGACTGCATGGCATGGTGCCGGGCCGCCGGATTGGGGCTGGTTTTCGACTTACATCGTGCTCCCGGCTATTCTTTCAACAACACCCTCGAGCTCGAAACCCAGCATCTTAACGTGCTCTTCGATCAGGAAGCCGCCCAGCAGCGCTTCGTCAATCTCTGGGAAGCCATTGTCCGTCGCTATCATGACGCCGGGCTGCCCATCGTCTTCGAACTGCTCAACGAGGTCGTCCTGCCGGATAGCGGCCCGTGGAATGCTCTGGCGCACAGGACCGTCACGGCGCTGCGCGCCATCTCTCCGGACTGCGATATCTTGATCGGCGGTAACTATTACAACGCGGCCGCCGAACTTGAGAACATCGCGCTACACAACGATCCCCACGTCTTTTACACCTTCCACTTCTACGAACCCGTGCTCTTCACGCATCAAAAGGCGCCCTGGTCCAAAGTGGCCCGCGAGTTCGACCAGACGCTCGACTACCCTGGGGAGTACACCAACCTCAAGGGGTTTCTGGAACGGGCCCCGCAATACCGGGCGGATTTCGGCTGGCGGGCCGAGCGCCGCCTCGACCGAGATCTATTGCTACACTTCTTCCAGCCCGTCGTGGATTTCATCCAGACGACAGGGCATAGACCCTACTGCGGCGAATACGGCGTCATCGAGACCGCCCCGGCCGAAAGCCGCCGCCGCTGGCACATCGATCTCCTCGAGATCTTCGATCAACACCGAACCGGGCGCGCCGTCTGGTCGTACAAAGCGATGGATTTTGGCCTGGTGGATCGACACGGCGCCATCAGAGATGCTGATTTGATTGACATCCTGGCGCGCCGACGTTGAGCGCCGCAACTACTCAAAGTTGGGACGTACTTCAGCTTTGGAGATCAAGCC
>JBNGDR010000228.1:0-4115 GCA_049975685.1 Anaerolineae bacterium | reverse complement strand
CCTGCACCTGACGGCACCCTACAGACACAGAGAGGCATCAACTGCGACTCCGCCGCTCAGGATCCTGATGATCTGGATCTCGACTACGAACACTCAGAGAAGCACTTGCTCCTCACGTGGGGAGCACTCATCGGGCAGGCCTTCTTCTGGGGTTTACTCACCCTTATCGTCCAGGTGCGCAAGAAACCCGATTGACAATCAGCCAGGCACCAGCGACGTGGCCTGGCTGAATAGAACGAAGGACAAATGAAAGGAGTTGCCATGTTGACCAAATCTAAGGTAACCCACCTGCGATGGTTGGTCGGCCTGCTAGTGGCCGCCCTGCTGCTCCTGGGTGGCTGTAATATGGCGAAGAAAACGCCCACCCCCGACCCGCGTACTCCCACCCCCACCATCACCCCTATCAACACGGCGACTTCGGTCCCCTCGCCCAGCTCAACGCCCACAGCAGGAGCCACCTCCACGCCACGCCCCACGGCAACCCCAACGCCCACACCTCTTCCCCCCACACCCACGCCCTCCCTGGAGGAACTCGCGGCCCAGTATCCGGAGATCGCCGCTATCCTCAATAACCCCGAGGTCCACGGGGTCTATAAGGAGCTCCTCGTGGTCTACGAGCAAGGAGGAGAACAGGCCGCTCTGAACTACGCCCGACAGCGCGGGCTCGTCTCGGGCGATGGGCAGATCATGGCAACTCTGGTGCTGGATACCGAGGACACCGCAAGCACGGTCGCACAGCTGCAATCGATGGGAGTAACCGTGTTAGGAGTTTCCGGCAACCGGATTAGCATAGCCATACCACAGGAGACCATTATGGCCAGTGGGGGACAACCGGGTGTCATTCTCAACCAGCTGTCGGGTCTGGAGCACGTGACTGGGGTGCTCCCTCCCGGCTGATGAAATCCAAATAGTCGGAGGTATTGATGAGTCTCAGTCCTGGTACAATACTGCAGAACCGCTACCGCATCGTCGCCTTATTGGGACAGGGGGGCATGGGCGCCGTCTATCGTGCCTGGGATACTCGCCTGAATATCGCTGTGGCCTTCAAGGAGATGATCCCCCAGCCAGGTCTGGAACCCGCCGTGCTGGAGGGCCTCCGCCAGCAATTCCAACAAGAAGCAGTCGTCCTGGCACGGCTCAATCACCCTCACCTCGTCCGGGTCACCGATTTCTTTCAGGAAAAGGGCAAAGCTTACCTGGTGATGGATTTCGTCAAGGGGGAAAGTCTGGCGGAGAAGATCGGCCGCGAGGGTGCCCAGCCGGAAGGACAGGTGGTCACCTGGGCCGAAGGACTTCTGGACGCTCTGGCTTACTGCCACAGTCAGGGTATCCTACACCGCGACATCAAACCCCATAACGTCATCATACGCGAGGACAACCACGCCGTACTTGTGGACTTCGGTCTGGTGAAGTTGTGGAATCCCAACGATCCCCATACGCGAACGGTCATGCGAGGCATGGGAACGCCCGAATATGCTCCACCCGAGCAGTACGATCTCCAGTTTGGGCACACCGACGCCCGCAGCGACATCTATAGCGTGGGCGCCACCCTCTACCATGCCCTCACCGGTAATGTCCCGCCTACCGCAACTCTGCGCATGGCAAGACCAGGCTCCTTCCAGCCCCCACGGGCCATCAAGCGAGATATCTCGCCCCATCTTGAGGAGGCCGTAACTCGGGCTATGGCACTGCCCATCGAGGAGCGCTTTCCCGGCGCCGAAGCCATGGCGGCAGCCCTTAAGCAACGGGAACGTCGACGCGCCGCACCTCGACCTACTTCATCCCCTCCCCCCCCTATGGCACACACCGAGGTTATGCCCGAAACGCAGCAACCGCCGGCACGCCCGACGTCACCACCACCGTCGAGCGCCCGCCCCTCTTCCCCCACCCCGACCAAGAAGAAAAAAGGGCTCCCCACGTGGGCCTGGCTAGCAGGTGCAGGCGGGCTGTTGCTGGTTGTGGCACTCGTCTGCATAAGCGTTTTTCTCCTGGGAGATGGTGATGACAATGGCGATATCACACCCACTGATACCCCCACCCTATATGCTACCCCTCTCGAAGCCGACGAAGGTACGGGAGGTGATATCGTCGTCGAGAACCGCAGCAGTTTCGACCTCTGCTACGTCTTCATTTCGTCCACTGATAACACGGAATGGGGGGCTGATCGGTTGGCCGAGGACGAGATCATTCGCGAAGGAGAAAGCCGGGCTTTCAAGGTCATAGCCGGAACCTATGACATCAAAATTACGGATTGTGATGGTACGACCTTGCGGACCGCATGGGATCTTCAACCCGGCTCCAGCGTAACGGTGGGAGGCGCTGGCAAGGTCGCCCTCCTGGTGCTCAACGAATCCACCAGTGATATCTGTTTTACTTTCATCTCGCCTGTAACCGCCGAATCCTGGGGTGAGGATTGGCTGGGCCCTCGTGAGGGTATCAACGCATCGGGTGGACGACGGGCCTTCTTCGTTGACCCCGGGACTTACGACCTACTGGTCCAGGACTGCGAGCAGAATAGTCTTGTCGAAGAGCGGGGGGTGGAGTTGAGAGATAACACCAACTGGACTATCACCGACTGAACAACACAGGGAGGATACTGTGACGCTAAATGCCGGCCAGATGCTACAGAACCGCTATCGCATCGTCTCCCGACTTGGCGAGGGAGGGATGGGCGCCGTATACCGTGCGTGGGATACACGTCTCAACGCACCCATCGCCCTGAAAGAGATGCGCCCTCAGTCAGGTCTGGCCCCCCAGGCACTATCTGAACTGCGCGAGCAGTTCCACCAGGAAGCAGCCGTGCTCGCCCGCCTCAACCATCCCAATCTGGTACGTGTATCGGACTTCTTCGACGAAGGGGGAAACACCTACCTCGTCATGGCCTTTGTTGAGGGACAGAGCCTCGCCGACTATATAGCTGAGCACGGGAGCGTACCCGAGTCCCAGGTGAAGGCCTGGGGTGTCCAGCTACTGGATGCTCTGGCCTACTGTCATCGTCGAGGGATAATCCACCGTGACATCAAACCGCAGAACGTGATACTGAACCCTGAGGGGGAGATAGTCCTGGTAGATTTTGGACTGGTGAAGCTATGGAATCCCAACGACCCTCGCACGCGAACGGCGATCCGTTCCATGGGGACACCACAGTATGCCCCTCCGGAGCAGTACGACTCCCAGATGGGTCACACCGATCCACGAAGCGATATTTACAGCGTGGGCGCTACTCTCTACCATGCCCTTACGGGTAAGTCGCCGCCCACAGCCACCATGCGCATCGTCAATCCGAGATCACTGATACCCGTGCGCCAGTTGAATCCCCAGGTGAGCCCTCAGATAGAAGCCGTGCTCCAGCGTGCGTTGGCGCTGCAACCCGAAGCTCGCTTCCAGAACGCGGCAGAGATGAAAGCGGCCCTCCAGGGACAATCTACTGTTCGGGCGCCAATCCCTCCTCCAACGGGAACGGCAGTCATGGGAGAAGGAGTACAGACACCTTCGCAGGCGCCACCCCCATCAGATGAGGCCAGATCCTTTCCCTGGCTCTGGGTAGCGATTATCGCGGGTGCTTTGCTCCTATTCGGCACCGTAGGCGGCGGCGTTATGGCCTTCCGTGCCATCATGAACAGAGATTCCACCCCTACACCCACACAGGTTGTGGCTGAAGTGACTGCCACGGAGACCCGTGAACCTACCACAACCGCCGAACTTGCTACAGAAGAAACACCCATCGAGACGGAGGAGGCCCCAACAAGCAGCCCCAAACAGACGGCAACGGCAACCCTCTTCCCCACTTCTACATCCCAACCGACGGTGACAGCGTTCCCCACCTCCACGCCGCTGCCAACCGCCACCGCAACCCCTACCGAGGTGCCAACACCCATCTGCCCGGACGTCTCTGGACCCTTCGCCGGGATCTGGTCTAGTTACAGGGATGAACTGGGCTGCGCCCAGGGAGACGCCTACACTACCTACGCCGCACACCAGACTTTCCAGAACGGATATATGATCTGGCGCGAGGATCGCGGCGCCATCTACGCGCTCTATGGCAACGGCTCATGGAACTCTTACGCTGACACCTGGGTGGAGGGTACCGATCCCACCTACTATTGTCCGGCTAC
>JBNGDR010000227.1:0-4118 GCA_049975685.1 Anaerolineae bacterium | reverse complement strand
CCCACAAAGGCCTCGACCTCCTCGGGCCGCTCCTCGATGGTAGATTCGCTTGTGACCAGCGCGTTGGAGACGAGACTGGCGTAGTCGGCTACGTAGAGGGCGTTGTAAGCGATACCCTCCTGCTCCAGGACGGCCGGCGCGTTGTTGGCGTAGACCACCACAGCATCCACCGTGCCCGCCGTGAGTGCTGCTATCTGAGTGTAGCCGATCACCTGGAGATCGATATCCGCTTCGGTGAGCCCACCCTCCTCCAGTAGCGCCTGCAGGCCGATGTAGGAGGCCCCGAAGGTCTCCGGAATCCCGATGCTCAGGCCCTGCAGGTCGGCGGGTGTCTCCAGGGGCAGATCGTCCAGAGAGACCACAGCTACCGGGAAACGGCGATACCAGGAGCAGACGGCAACGACGGGGAGGCCTTGACTGCGAGCCTGGATAACCTGATCGCCGCTTGCCAGGGTAAAGGGTAGCTCGCCCGCAGCGACGAGTCGAATGCCGTCGGTCTCCCATCGGTAATCAAAGGTTAGATCGAAGCCGGCTTCCTCAAAATAGCTCCGCTCCATCGCCACGTAGAAAGGGCTGAACTGGACATTGGCCACGTAGCCCATGGGCAGCGTGACCTCCTGCAGTCCGCTCCCAGGGCTCCCGCAGGTGCTCAGGAGCAGAGCGATCAACATGAGGAGTGCGATTCTAGTGTAGCTCGTCGTTTCTTTCATGGATTCCTCCTTCATTCTATTGTCCATCCTCCACGCGCCAACGCAGCAACAGGCGTTCAACTAACCCCAGGGTTCCGTAGACCGTCAACGCCATCAGGGTCAGGGTGAAGATGGCGACGAACATAAGGGGTGTGTCGTAGAGGTTCTGTCCTTGTTTTACCAGATAGCCCAGGCCCGCACTTGATGCCACGAATTCACCTACCACAGCGCCCATCGCCGCCAGTGTCCCTCCCACTCGAAGCCCTGTGAGAAAAGCGGGGAGGGCAGCAGGGACCTCCAGCTGGCGAAAGCGTTGCCAGGGGGTAGCCTCCAGCAGCCGGAAGAGATCGCGATGACGGGGATCGATACCCTGCAACCCGGCGGTAACGTTCACCAGGATAGGGAAGAAGACGATAAGAGCGCAGACCACCACCTTCGACGCCAGACCTGGGCCGAACCAGATGGTTAGCAAAGGGGCCAGCGCCACGATGGGCAGGGCCTGTGAGGTCACGATGATGGGCTCCAGGAGATGAGCCAGGAAGCGACTGTGTGCGACGGCATAGCCCAGCAAAAGCGCAGCTGCCGTTCCCACAGCCAGGCCCAGGCTCATCTCCAGCAGGGTTACCCTGAGATGGCGGAGAAGAGTTCCATCCTCAAGCAACCTAATCAGTCGCTGGATGACCTGACCTGGTGTGGGGATGAGGAAATGACGGGCTGTTTCCTCGACGGTGAGCAACGCCCCCTGCCATAGCAAAAGCAGGAGACCTAGCGAGAGGAGATAGAGTGGAAGCCTCTCCAGGCGTCGGGCTGTGTTCTCGGCAAGTCGCTTTTTCACGGATCCTTCCTCAAGGTACGGGGCACGTAAAGAGGCCCCGAGGATATCCCCGGGGCCTCTTTACCTGGCTTGCGAGCGTACAGCCGCACATCCTGGCTCCTTCTCCTGTCCGGACTCTACCGTCGGCTCCGGAATCGCACCGGATCGGCGGTCCGAGTTTACTCGAACCGTTCGCGGGCTTGGGGATCTCCCCTTACCGCCGGTCGGGAATTGGCTTTGATAGCCTCACCCTGCCCCGAAGGAAATCGCTGATCAGCAGGTGACGCGACAAGGGCGCCACCACATTGCAAGTATACCACAAAGTGGAGTTTTTCCGTTGAATGAACCACAACCTTTTCGTTTGTGGGTGACTGGATGGCATCCTCTCAACGATGGGAGGAGAACCAGAGCAAGAGCAGAGCCAGGAAGGCAATGCCGAAGGCCGGAGCGCAGAGATCCTGTCCGCCACCATCAGGTGTGGGCTCGGTAAGCGGTGCCGGTTCGGTAGGTGATCCGGGTTCCGGGGTGGGTGTGGCATCGGTTTCGGTGATCTCCTCCGGTGAGATGGTGATCTCGTCTTCGACTACGTTATCGCCCGTCCGTACTGCGTAGGCCGTGCCATCGATGGCCACGAAGATGACCTCGGGTGCCAGGGCGAAATATTGCGCCCATTCGGGGTGAGCACTTAGCAGTGCCCAATAGGTCTCTGAGTCAAAACGGATCGTCTTGGGCTCCATGCGCTCGGGGGAGAAGGTGGTGTCGGTGCAGACTCCGGCTTCGCAAAGGAAGGTCTTGTCACCTGCGTAACGGATGATCCTGGTTGTTTCCTTGCCGCCGTCTATCTCCTCTGGGGCCTCATAGGCGGGTAAGGGGGCGTCGGCTCCTCCCAATCCCAACCGCTCCTCTGCCTCCTCAACTGCCGATTCACCCGTTGCCGGAGCGGTGGGGGCGGCCCAGAACTCCTCTTCCACTTTGTCCTGTCCTTCTTCGGTGAGGATGTCCTCCTCCTCGATGAGGAAGGAGGTGTAGGGCGTGATGATACCGTAGCGAAGGCTCAACTCTACCACGGCCTCGATTAACTCTTGATTCTCACCGTGTAAGCGGATCTGTGTGAGTAGATAGCCGATCTTGCGTGCTGCCCAGAGCCGGGGGATGAAATCGCGTCCACCATCGAAGACGAAGTTACCCTCGTAGGTGAAAGACTCGCCGCGTCCCTGCACCTTGCCTGACAGAGTAATGATCTCGGGCCCAGAACCGGTGTACCGTCCAGTGACGATGAGCTGGGTGCCTGCGTAGAGATCGGGTAGGGGACGGGGATAGAGATCATAAGCGGCAACGTCGCCGAAATCCAGCTCGATATCGGTGAGCAGAGGGCTCTGGACGCGCCCGTAGAAGGCAGAGACCGCCTCGTTGATGGACTCGTCAGGTTGGACGTAGGCCGGACGCCCGCGATGGTCATCGGCCAACTGGTCGAGGAGGAGTGTGTTCACATCGTAGCCTACACCGAAGGGAAAGATGCGTACGGATTCTGGTGCCTCCTGCTCTAGCGTGTCGAGTAGTGATTGTTCATCGACGATGCCTTCCGTTGGAAGTCCATCGGTGAGGAAGATAACCACGGTGGGGCGTTCCTCATCGGCCTGAAGCAAGGCTTCGGATAGCGCCAGATAGATGTTGGTACCGCCCAGCGCTTCCAGGCCGGTGATCCAGTCCGCAGCCTCCGCGCCCTCGGATGCGGGACGTAGATCGCTGGCGTAGGTGCGCACATCACTGCTGAAAGCGATGACATTGAAGCGATCCTCCGGATTGAGGTGGCGCAGTACGTAGTCCAGCGCCGCCTTGGCCTGTTCCAGCTTCTCGCCCTCCATGGACCCCGATTTATCAAGCACGAGGAAGAGGTCTTTGGGGATGATCTCGTCGCTTTCCACGTCGAGGGCGGGGGAGAGCATGAGCAGGAAGAAACCATCCTCACCAGGCTGCTGGTAGGTCAGCAGGTTGGCACCGATGGGTACATCGCCGAATCCCACGTAGAGCTCAAAGTCCCGGTTGGGGTAGATGTCGTTCGCTTCGTAACTCACCGTCGCGTTGTATCTGCCTTCACGTTGGATGAGAATCTCATCCTGATGCGTGGCGGAATAAAGGGCCCGGATAGGTGTCTGGGATCTCATCTCGACGTGGATGCTGACTTGCTCCAGGGGTTGGGCGGAGAAGCGCTCGGTATCCAATGGATAGCGATAATGCATGAGAGCTTCGTCCACAGGAAGTATCTCACTATATTCCAGCTCGATGCGTCGCTCCTCACCCGGTGGGATAGGGAAGATACGGGCCTGAACTGCATCACGCCCTACGTACTCCAGGAGCGCAGGGTCACGACGTCTTCGCACGTAGCTCTCGTAGATAGCGCGAGCTTCGTCGGCATCGAGGATCTTTCCCTCAATGGGCTCACCGTCCACCCACATAACAAACTCGTCCACGACGGCTCCTGGCGGTATAGGGAAGATATAGGTGCCCTCGGCATCCATTGCGCTGTCGTTGCGAAAGACCTGATCGACGCGGGTGGTGGCGACTTGATCCTCAATGGTCACGTCGACACGGTGATAGCGAATGGTGAGCCAGGG
>JBNGDR010000226.1:0-4153 GCA_049975685.1 Anaerolineae bacterium | reverse complement strand
CGTCTCCAGATCTGAGCAGAGGCGGCGCGTCCCCGAGCTGCTGGAGTTCGCGGGCCTGCGCGAGTTCACCCGTCGTCAAGCCGGCCAGCTCTCCGGCGGGATGAAGAAGAAGTTGGCCCTGGCGTGCAGCCTCATCCACGAGCCCCAGGTGTTGATGCTTGATGAGCCGACGCTGGGCGTGGACCCGGTGAGCCGGCGCGAATTCTGGAATTTGCTGGGTAATCTCCGGGTGGAGAGGGGGGTGACCATCTTCGTCTGTACGCCCTACATGGATGAGGCCGAACGGTGTAACTGGGTGGGGTTGATCTACCAGGGGCGGCTCGTTGCTCACGATAGTCCTCAGACTATCAAAGAGATGGTACCCGGCCGGTTGCTGGAGTTCATCCCCTCTCGCTTTGGACCCGCGAGACGGTTGGTCGCCGGGATGGAGGGCGTGCTGGAGGTGCAGACTTACGGCGTGATGCTTCACGTCTTCGTGGACGACGTTGAGCGCCGTCGCCGGCAGATCGAGGAGCAGCTCGCGGCTCAGGGGATCACCGTGGAGGGAATGCGCAAGATCGAAGCGCGGATGGAGGAGGCCTTCATCTCGCTCATCAGAAAACAGAGAAGCGAAGCTGCGGAGTCTTGTGAGGAGGTGTCGGCCGCCTGATGACAGAAAACGCGCATCCTATCGAGGTCAAGAACCTGACCAAGAAGTTCGGTAACTTTACCGCTGTAGATCACGTCAGTTTCTATGTCAACGAGGGGGAGGTCTACGGCTGGCTGGGTCCCAACGGCGCCGGCAAGACGACGACTATTCGCATGTTGTTGGGGTTGTTGCACCCCACCGAGGGCGAAGCCCGCGTCCTGGGATATGATCCGGCGACCGAAGCCAAGACCATGCAGGCCCACGTTGGCTATATGTCGCAGCGCTTCACCCTCTACACCGATCTCACCGCCCGCGAGAATATCCGCTTCTATGGTCTAGCCTACGGGCTGTCGCGCCGGGATCTTCGCCACCGTGAGGCCGAGATTCTGGAGATGGCGGGCCTCAAGGATCGGGGTAATGTCCTGACTGCCAATCTCTCCGGCGGTTGGAAGCAGCGGTTGGCGTTGGGTTGTGCCATCGTCCACCATCCTAGCGTGGTTTTTCTGGATGAACCTACCGCCGGTGTGGACCCTATCAGCCGTCGTGAGTTCTGGGATCTCATCTACGGCATGGCGAAGGAGGGCGTGACTATTCTTGTCACCACCCACTACATGGATGAGGCGGAGCTCTGTCAGCGGGTGGGCTTTCTCAGCCGGGGACGGCTCATCGCCCTGGATACCCCCGAGCGTCTCAAGGGGACGGAGATGCGGGGGCAGGTCCTGGAGATCGCAACCTCCGCGCCAGATCGGGCCATGCGGGTGTTGAAGGAGGCTCAAGAGGAACAGCGTCTGCCTCTGGATGAGGTCGCACTTTACGGGGCTCAGATCCACGCGGTGGTGCCGGATGCAGAGCGCTTCAAGGCGCCCATTGTGGAGTTACTCGAACGGGAGGAGATTCCGGTGTCGGGCGTGGCCTGGATCGCGCCGACGCTGGAGGATGTTTTCATCTCAGCCGTGAAACCCCCCGAGGGTTCGTAGCCATATGACGTCCCTTTGTACTCATCACAAGTTTTAGTTGGGTATCCAGAGGGATGAGAGAGGAAGGTATGGGAAAAGTGAATTTCGTAAAAGGTGTATCTCGCTTGGCTGGAGGGGTGATCCTCCTGTTGGTAGCTCTCGTTGCCTGCCGAGATCAAGTCATTCCCTGGCAGAATGACGCGGTACGGGATCCGTTGGAGGCTTCGGGCATCATCTACGCCGAAGAGATCGAGATCTCCAGCGAGTTTGGCGGTCGCGTGGCCAACTTGCCCATCTTCGAGGGCCAGAGAGTCGCCGTTGGAGATCCGGTCGTGGAGCTGGATACCGCCGTCATCGATGCCCAGATCGAGGTGGCGGAGGCGATGGTGGCGATGGCCGAAGCCGGGTTAGCGCAGGCGGAGGCGGGCGCCCGACCCGGTCAGATCGCGGTAGCGGAGGCTCAGCAGGCGCAGGCAGAGGCGGGCTGGAGAGCCGCACAGCAGGCGATCACGGATACGCAAACCCTCATCGCTAATCCACAGGACATTGATCTGCAGATCGCTATTGCTCAGGGGCAGCTGGCCTCCGCCGGTTACCAGCTCGACGAGGCCGTGGCATTGAAGGATCTCGCCACCGACCTCAAGCGCCAGGCCGATGCGGTCTGGGAGCAGTATGGAGAAGGGGGGCGCTATCGCTTCCCCGTAACCTGGGAGGAGGTCAAGGGAGAGCTGCCTCCGAAACTGGAGGAGATTCTACCCGAGGAGCCGCCCGAAGTTCCCTCGGAGGTGGAAGATGGCACCTATACCTTCGGTGATTGGGAGTTGGTGGTAGAGGATGGTGATTGCCAGCTCTACAAATGGATGGAGATTCATATCCCCTACGAGGTGGGCATGGCCCATATTCCCTGGTGGCAATCCTGGATCGGCGTGAATGCGGCTTCGGCGGAACGGGAGGGGATCGAATCCTCTCTCGCGCTCCTCTACGACCGCCGGGCCAATCCCCAGGAGCTGGAGAGCGCTCTCGACGAGGCACAGAGCAGCCGGGCGCAGCTGGAGGCGCAGATGACGATGGCAGAGGCACAGGTAGCGGGTCTGCGGGCGGGTGCCTCTCCTGAGCAGGTGGCAGCGTTGGAGGCTCGCGTGGCTCAGGCACGGGCGGGTCGCGATGCTCTTCTCGAACAACGGGCCATGATGACGTTGGAAGCCCCGCGTGATGGCACCGTCGTAAGTCTCATCGTGCGCCGGGGCGAGGTAGCCGCTGCGGGTGCCACGCTGGTAACCCTGGCCGATCTGGATGAGGTCACGCTTACCGTCTACGTGCTGGAGTCACGCATTGGCGAGGTGCAGGTGGGACAGCCTGTTACGGTTACAGTAGATAGCTTCCCTGGTCGGGCCTTTCTGGGGGAGGTGAGTGCCATCAGCGCTCGTGCAGAATTTACACCGCGCAACGTGGCGACGAAGGAGGAACGGGTGACCCTCGTCTTCGGGGTGGACGTTCGCCTTCCCAATGCTGATGGCGCTCTCAAGCCGGGTATGCCTGCCGACGCGGTCTTTGAAGTGAGATTGTCCCATGAGTAATAGGCGACACGGAGAAGGGCGAATGAAAAAGATGGTGGGATGGAAGAGAACGCCATTTCTACCGCTGTTGGCTTTTGGGGTGGTACTTCTGCTCTTGTCATCTTCAACGGCGTGTTCGGTCGCGGACGATGAAAGGGAGGTGACAGATCCTCTGACCGCTTCGGGTACCATACGGGCTTCGGAGGTCCGCATCGCCAGTGAAATGGGCGGGCGTATCGGTGAGGTGCTGGTGAGGACGGGCGATCAGGTGGAGGCTGGTGACGTCGTGGTGTCGATGGACGTCACACCCCTATTGCTCCAGCTGGGTCCCGCTGAAGCGGCGGTCGAGACAGCCCGTGCCGATCTGGCGCTCGTCAGAGCGGGCCCCAGATCCGAGGCGGTAGAGGCAACGCGGGCGGCGTTGGCCCTTGCCGAAGCTCGGCGCGATGGGGCGAAGGCCGCCTGGGAAAATGCCCTGGAGGCAGTGGAGAACCCCCAGGAGCTGGACGCGCAGATCATCGAAGCCCGGACGCAGGTCGCGTTGGCGGCCCAGGGTGTAGAGAAGGCCGAATCGGATCTGGAGGCCGCGCGTGCTGTGCGGGATCGTAACTTTGGTTCCTACGAAGCGGAGCAGCGGGTCAAGGCTGCCGAGGCGGCGCTGTCAGCGGCCCAGGCCGATCAGGCGACGGCCCAGACGGCACTGAGTCATCTGCTGCGCATTCGCCAGGAGCCCCTGGGGTTTATCGCGCAGGCTCACGTTGCAGAGGGACAATATCGCGTTGCCGAAGAGGAGGTGGCCGTGGCCCGCGCGGGGCTCGATGACCTGCGCGCGGGTCCCTTGCCTGAGGAGGTGGCCGTAGCGGAGGCACAGGTGCAGCAGGCCGAGGCTGAAGCCGACGTTCTTCGCGTGCAGGTGGCGAAGGGTTCCCTCACCACGCCCATCGACGGCGTTGTCCTGGAAGTGGTATTACGTTCGGGGGAGATCGCGGCCCCGGCCGCGACCATCCTCACCC
>JBNGDR010000225.1:0-4184 GCA_049975685.1 Anaerolineae bacterium | reverse complement strand
CCTTCATCCCTCAGCCTTCATCCTTTCCTCTCCCCCGAACCACCTCCACGGTGTCGCCCAGATTCAGACCCAGCGCGTCGGCGCCATGACCGTGGGAGACGGCGATCTCCAGCATCCCCTCGCTCCCCACCAACGCCAACGGATCGCCCGGAGAGACCTCCCCGTAGGTGCGCCGGATGGGTCCCAGATCGCGCCCATTGACGATGACGTGCATACTCTCGGCCCGTAGTATGGCCGTCTCCCGCTCGCCGAAGACACCATCGAAATGCAGCAGTTTCCCCTCCCAGATGAGACGTCCAATGCTGGTGATGGTGTTGCCGAAGTGATCGATGTAGACAACCTCGCCCCGCAGAATACCATCATCGAACTCCAATGTGGGAATAGGCAGGCGTACAGGATCGTCGATGGGCGGGCCCAGTTCCTCCAGCGCCACACCGGCGGCGATGTGCGCCGCCGCCGGCGAGAAGATATCTCGCCCATGGAAAGTGGCGCTCACCGCCTCCCGCCTATAGGCGGAGGCCGCCAGCTCCACGATGGGACCGGGCGGCGCAGCGTCCCATAGATAGGTGAAGACGCCATTATCCGGCCCGACGAGGTAACCCCACGGCGTTTTAGCAGCCAGCGGACGGCGGGCCGTTCCCACGCCGGGATCGACCACAACCAGATGAACGCTTTCCTCCGGGAAGTAGGGGACAACCGTCCACAGCACGTAAGCAGCGCTGCGCACGTCCTGGGGAGGGATAGCGTGACTGATATCAATGAAGGGTACGCCGGGCGCAATAGCGGCCATGACGCCCTTCATCACACCCACGTAACCGTCTTCTGTCCCGAAATCGGTCGTCAATGATATAAGCATGTGACGCCTCCTTGGAAAATATAGTGAGCAGTAAACAGAGAGCAGGGAGCTGGGATCGGGGACCGGGGATCAGGCACCCCTCCTTCTCCAGCCTTCCAGGGCCGAGCGCAGGGCCTCCACGCCCAGCAACCAGGCCAGCAGGCCATACGCGCTCATCCCCACGGCCATGCCCCCCAGACTCTGCACCAGCGAGTTCTCCGGCGAAATCCTGAGCCAGAGGTAAACCGCGACGACCATACCCAGAGCCGCCAGCCCTGGAAGGAGCACCCCCTTGACCAATGAATGCCGGGAGAGACCACCGATCCGCTTTGCCAGGAGAAGCAAAAGCACACCCATCTCCAGCAAAGCAGCCAACGAGTTCGCCAGCGCCAGGCCGCCGAAGGGTTCCCAGCCCGCTTGCTCAAAGAATGGGGGTAATGTAAGCCCCAGGATAACGTTGAGAACCATGGCACCGATGGCCGCCAAAGCCGGAATCCAAGTGTTGTGCACAGCATAGAAAGCCCGTGCCAGGATCTCAATAGCACCGTGCCCGAGCAGACCAAGGGCGAAGAGAGTTAGCGCAAAAGCGACCGAATCGGTGGACTCCGCGCCGAAGGCTCCCCGCTCCAGAAGGAATGCGACGATAGGTTCACCCAGGATCATCAAGCCGGCCGTGGCGGGGATGAGCAAGGCCACCAGGGTACGAAGCGCCCTGCTCACCGTCCTCCGTAAACCCCTCAGATCCTCCTGCGCTGCCTGCGCCGAGAGCGTCGGGAAAGCCGTGATGCCAAGGGCCTGAGCAAAGATACCCTGGGGCAGAAGAACCAGCGCCCAGGCGTAGGTCAAGGCCGAGACCGCGCCCGTGCCCATGCCCGAAGCCAGGTTGTTGGTGACGACAAAGTTAATCTGGACGGCCGCAACGCCCAGCATGCGGGGCAGCATCAGCATTCCCACCGTGCGGACACCAGGATCGTCGAGGGACAGCTCCAGGCGGTGGCGGACTTGGTAGCGCATCAACCCTATGACCTGCAGAAGAAGGTGAGCCACGGCGCCGATGACGGAAGCGACGGCGGGCCCCATGGTGCCGCCGCCCACGAGACCACCCCAGATGGCACCACCGATGAGGGCCAGATTATAGAGACTGGGGGCCAACGCGGGAAGGAGAAAACGTTGATAGGCGTTGAGCACCCCCATCAAGATACCGCTGACGCCGAAGATGGTAGGCGAGAGCAACATGATTCGTAACAGAGCCACCGTACGGGCCTGGAGAGCGGGGGAGAATTCGGGGGCGACCCACGTACGCACCAGCCAGGGGGCCAGTACGATAGCGAGCAGACTCAGTGGCGCCATAAAGACAACGAGCAGATTGACGACGGCGGAGGCCAGACGCCAGGCCCCCTCTTCGTCGCCCTGGGTGAGACGGGCGGTGAAAAGCGGGATAAAGGCCGATCCCAGAGCTCCACCGGCCATCACCAGAAAGAGCATCTCCGGGATACGGGCCGCGACGACGTAGGCATCCATCTCCGCCCGCGTGCCGAAGAAGTAGCTGAAGGCCACGTTGCGAACCAGACCGAGCACACGACTCAGGGCAATGGCCCCCATGACCAGGAGCGCGGAGCGAGCTATATGACGCTGGCTGCGTTCCATATTATCCGTTGTGTCCGTTTGAATAGTCCCCCCCGCTGCAAATCCAGACATATCTCAGCAGTGCGGGATTATAACACACGGGTATAAGCCGTCCAACGCGCCCGTTACCACAGGTAGTGCACGAACTCCCGAGCCATCTCCACCAGGCCGGGGAAGGTCTTCCGCGCTTCCGCCAACCGTTGGTCGGCATATCGGTCCTCGTAGTGAATGAGCACCAGGCGTTCAACGTCGGCCCGGGCAGCAAGGGCGCCTGCTTCCTCCGCCGAGGTATGACCACGCTCCTCGCCCGTGGCCTCGTGAAAGAGCAACGTCGCGTTCTGGGCCAGCGCCTCCAATTCCGGCGAGGGTGCGGTATCGCTGGAATAAACGAAAGCACGATCTGTCCCCCGGATGGCGAAGCGGACTGCGATTGAAGGAAGGCTGTGACGTGTAGGGGCCGCCGTGATGGTAACATCCTCATCCTCCACCACCAACGCACCTACCTCCGGCTCAATGATATGGTAGGTGAGAGACAGGGTCTCAATCCAATTCTGGTTATTGAAGAGTGCGACGAAGGCCCTCACGCGCTCCAGAACCTCCGGCCGGGCGTAGATGGGTATAGACCTTTTGGGAGCTATCTCTTCGTCCCGCCCAAGCAGAAAGAGCCCCAGCAGGAGGGCAGGAAATCCATAGACGTGATCCGGATGAAAGTGTGTCAGAATAATCCCTTCGAGGTCCCAGGGATTGAGTCCCACTCGCATCAAACGTCCAATAGGTCCTTCGGCACAATCAACAAGCCAGTAACGGTCTCTGTGTACGACAGCAAGATAACTGTTTGCGTGATAGGCATCGGGCAGCGCAGCTGCCACACCCAACGGCACAACGTAAGTCTGGGGAGTATCGGTCATGGAAATTCACTCCTGAAAATATTAAACCTGGGCAACCCTCTGATCACTGCGAGAGCGTCGGGGTGACCGAGGGTGTGAGGGTAGGAGGTACCGGCGTCGGAGTAGGCAAAACGTCAACAAAGAGGACCTGCCGGAACCCGATCCCCAGGAACATGGTCCGGAGCACCGCCTCTGCGTTATCCTCTGCCCGCGCAAGCACCCCCTCTTCCAGTGCAGCCTCAAGGATACGATTCTCGGCTTCCTGACGTGCCGCCGTCTCCAGATCGGGATTCAGGCCGGCGACGCCCGTCTGCCGGTCGTAGACATAGGTCCGCTCGTTATCAAGCGTAGCAACGAAGACCTCCGGGGCGGGGAGGCGCAGGTAGAGCGTACCGTCAATGGTGACCCTCACATCGTCGGCGTCGATGAGCCCCAGATCGACGCCCGCGATGACCTCACCGTAAGCCACGAGGAGGAGCTTATCGCCAAAGAGAAAACCCAAGGGCCCCTGCCCTGATTCAGCGGTGATGACCTTCTCCATGACGTAAGAAGTCGTCTCCAGGCGGCTGAGATCCTGAACGCGGTGCAAGATAGTTACCGGATCGGGGTAAATGGTAGGCGTAGGTTGAGGTATGAGGTCTCTGATAGGCGGCAAATCGATAGCGGGTTGAGGACGAAGCCGCCGGACGAGCAACCAGACACCGACAATCAATAGCACGATGACAAAAATTACGATCAGAATCCGTCCCAGATCACCCATTTACCCTCCTCAAAATCACCCAATGGACATTGGACGCCACAAGTCCCTCCAGATACAGCTATCGACTATCCCCAAT
>JBNGDR010000224.1:0-4187 GCA_049975685.1 Anaerolineae bacterium | reverse complement strand
GCCCAGGAAGACCCCGTGGCGCCCATTCTCACCGATGAGGTTGGCCGCCAGGGCCGATCCACCGCCGATATAGGTGTCCGTTGCCCCCTCCACATTGACACCGTCCACGCTGTTGGGGAGAGGTAGAGTCCCACCTACGTCCAGACCGATGGTGTTGCCCCCCAAACCGTTGCCGTCATTGACCATGCCGGAGATGTACACACCATGCATGCTGTTACCCGAGATGAGGTTACCCTCGGCAGTGGTGCTACCGCCTATCGTGTTGTATGAAGCACCCTCGCTGATCCCCACGCCCATCTGATTGGGCTGAGCCGTGACGCCGTCCGGTGCCGTACCCATATAGTTGTTTTGCACCTGATTGTATTGAGCGGAGACCCCGTCGAGCCAGAGCCCGTATGAGGCATTACCGGAGAGCACGTTGCGCTGTCCCACACCCGTACCCCCGATCTGGTTGTTGGCGGAGGTAACGCGAATGGCCGAGGGTCCAAAACCCCTGATGTACAGCCCGTAAATTTCACAGTCGTCGGCCGCCAGATAGAGACCGTTCTCGTCCATACCATTTCCGTCGATCACGACACCAGGCTTGGTAGAGTTCCAGCGATTGCTGGCGTCAATGGTAAGTGTCTCGGTGATTACCGGTAATGGACCTTCATCAGCGCTGAGAGTGATGGTCATTGGAGCGTTGAAGGTGATGATGTCAATCCCTGAGGTAGCGTTGGCCTCCTCGATAGCGGCGCGCAGGGTACAATCCCCCCAGCTATCGGTGCACAACCCATCACCAGGAAGCCAGTCGGGGGTGTCGTTGTTACTATTCACAACGAAAGCTGCGCTCCGCACCGATACTGGACGCATACCCATCAACCCAACCAGCAACATGAGAACTGAGATTACGAAGAGTAAGCGTATCTTGGTCATTTGATCCTCTCCTATTGATAGTATGTGTTGTGTATTGCGCATTTCGTATCTCGGATTGCGCACGTTACACTGAAAGACCGCAAAACACATGAAACAGAGTTCGGCGCCGCCGGAGTCACCCCCTCAATCGATCCCATAGAAGAATGACACCGCCCACGATGGCGACGATGATACTGGCAGCACAGAAAATCCTCCCCCCGGTACGCCGACGGGCGACGTAACTCTCCCGTGTGCCTAGAGCAACGAAGTCCGCCTCCAGCTGTGGGTACTCGACCCGAGGGGCCAGAACGCCCACCGCTATCACAGAATCGCCGGCCTTCAACCCTTCGTAGCGGGTGTCGCTGGGTTCATCAAATTCGTACTGTATCTCGACCGTATGTCCATCCACGATGTCGTAATCATCGTTCTGGACCTGCACCCAGCCGTCGGACAGCTCCAGCAGCAGCGGAGGCGTGACCCGCTCCTCTACCGACCAGCTGCTCGTGTCGCCGTCCTCGTAGACGGTGCGCCCCTCGCGTACGTAGGCCACGAAGCCCTCTGGCTGTACTCGGTCTTCCCCCGGCTGTGGCCGGTCTCCGACCGAGCCACTCCCTCGCAAGACAACCCCCTCGACCAGCACCTCCTCTCCCGGTTGGGTCGCTTCCAGCAGGGTCACCGTGGCCGGCTTCAGGTTGTCCACCCGGCGACCAGCCCGGCTGGAAGCAAAAAGGCCCACCACGCCACAGAGGAGCGCGCCGCCAATGAAAAGTATACTCAAGATAAGGGTCTTCTGGTTCTTCATCGTTGACTCTCCTAAAGAAAGGCTTTATCACCACGTTAATTCGTCCATATGGTCTCGAGTACGTTATAGAAGGCGATCTGTAGTATCGCCAAAGCCAACAGCCATGTGGCCTCCTCACCGGAAGGGCTACCCGCCACGGTAACAACAGGCGGGAACTGTCGTTCCTTCAGCGGGATGGCATTGATCATCTGGGCCCTCGGATGGGCCAGATGGCCGACAATACGCCCGTTCAGGGTCACAGGATACGAGCGTTCGCGCTCGTCCCGAAGCCTGGAGACGCCACCTACACTGAAGATAGCGGGACGACCACCGGGCCGGGGTGCGCTGCCAATGGGATGACCTCCCGCGTCGAGCAGCGTCCCGTCAGGCTGAACGTGACCGAAGGGCCTGCCCTGAGTCTGGTCGAAGGGCCTGTCCTCCACCCGTATATGTACACCTTCCCGATCGATGTGATAGGCAAAGGTCTGGGCCGTGGTGTGGGCGTGGAGCTCGCCCTCAGGTTTACGGGCACCGCTTGCCTTGAGGACAAAGGCCACCAAGGCTGGCCCTTTTGGCTCGCTCACACTGTGGATGGTGCCACGGGCGTTCACGCGGGGACCCAGACGGTTCCACTGGGCGTCCCAGTCGGTGGAGAGATCGGTGAGATCGTCCGGTGACCAGACGCGCAGGCCATCAGCCCTCTGTTCATCCTCGACATGCACGGGCGGACTCATCGACCGCGATTGACGGCGGGCAAGCCAGATGAGGAATCCGGCCGTGGCAGCAAAACCGATCAAACCCAGGCAGAAGGGAAGCACGCACAGGAGATTACTCAGTGCCTCCATGAGGCCATCGAGGTTCATAGATATACCTCCTTCATTTCAGCCTTCAAAAGGATCGCCTCAGTACAAGGGGAAGATGGACCTTGTAGATGATCTCATAGGGTGCGGAGAATTCGGAGGTATTACCCGAGCCGTCGATGCTCGTCGCCGTCACATTCGGTCCGAAAAGCGCGCCAGTATAGCTCCAGTTCCCGCCAACGTCGGCCCACACGATATCGTGGTAGACCTGCCCCTCATCGCTCGAATCGGAGTAAAGGGCAACACGGCAACTGGCGCAGGTCGTACCTGAAGCACCGGTGGTGCTTGCGCTGTTGATGACCGGTGCAGCGATGGACATGTTACCCCCGCTCTGTAAGTGAATACCCTTGGAACCGTTGCCATGGATGCTATTGGGCCATATCAGGTTACCCGCCGCCGAAGCACCCACAACGCGCACCCCGTCGAGAGTGTTACTGGCGATCCAATTATCGCTCACGACAAGGCCACTACTGTTGTTGATTTCAACGCCGTCCGATCCATTACCACCAATAATATTGTGCGTAACCTGTGTGCCACTACCAGCGTTGAGCGCGGAAATCCCGCTGTAAGTGCTGTAGCTGATGAAATTCCCGGAGTTGCTGGCCCCGCCGATGACGGTGTTGGACGACCCATTGATGATACGGATACCCCACGCTCCATTGCCCAGATTCGTGGAAAGGTCGGTTCCCAGGCCGATAGCGTTCCCCATTATCTGGTTATTATCGGTGCCCGAGCCTTCGATGGTGATACCGTTGTAGGTGTTGCCCGAGATGTAATTGGCCTGAGCAGCCTGATTGCCACCAACGACATTATTGGAAGCACCATTTGCTATTACAATGCCTGTTTCGTTGGGGTTCTTGGTAGTGCCCGCCGGCGTCAGCCCGATGTAGTTATTGCGGATGACATTATTCTGCACGCTTGCACCCGAGAGATCCAAACCAGAACTATTGCCGGAGAGCACGTTGCGCTGCCCGGCCCCCGTGCCCCCGATGGTGTTGGACGCAGAGAAGGCGAGGATGCCAGCACCGTCAAAATTAGTGATGTAGAGGCCGTAGATCTCGCACGAGTCGCCCCCCAGATACAGCCCCGCAAAACTGGCATCACCACCGTTGATCGTAACTCCGGGTGCATTGTCCAAGCTGTTCCATACGTCGCTGGCGTCAACCGTTGCTGTTTCGTTCAACGCAAGGGATGTCAAATTGGTGTCTATATCAATGTTCATCGCGAATTTGAAGGTTATGGTATCTGGGCCGGAACAGGCGTTGGCCTCCTCGACGGCGGCCCGCAGGGTGCACACGCCATAGGTATCGGCACAAATACAATCACCCGGGTTGGCATCATGAGCATCGGTGTCATCAAACCAGGAATTAACGACAAAGAGCGATGCCTGCGCAGAGACGGGGGCCGTCCATAGTAGTCCGATCACCAACCCCGCCAGGATACCCAACGAAATATAACGTCGCTGTCTCATTCTCTCCTCCTTGAGTTTGTACTTGACTCTACTGAAAAAAGGTCCAAAAACTCGGAGTTTTAGTAGAGCATCCCCTACATCTAGTGATTTTGGCCGCGAAGAATCTACATATAGTGTCAAGTTTCAGAAAACTCCGAGTTTTACCAGTTATTTCAGTGGAGGCGTACTTGTTCTTCTAAAG
>JBNGDR010000223.1:0-4190 GCA_049975685.1 Anaerolineae bacterium | reverse complement strand
GAGGAGCCGACCACGTAGAACGTTGCGTCGGGTGCCTGAGCGTGAATCCGGGGCCACACCTTCTCCAGGAACCAGGTCACCCCCTGGACGTTGAAGGCCCGCGACATGGCGCCGACGAAGAGCACGTTGGGGCCCGGCGGCACCGCCGGGGCCAGCTCGGGATCGAAGCTGACGTTGGGTGAGAGGGGCAGGAGCAGGACGGGCTGCGGAGCGCAGCGGGGCGCCAGCAACCGTCGATCTCCCTCCGAGATGGCCGCGATGAGGTCGAAGCGGGTGTAAAGCCACGGTTCCACACGCCGGAAGAACCGGGCCAGCGCGCGCGAGCGTAAGCGTGCCAGCCCCTGCTGCCGTGCGGCCTGCTGCTCCATGAGGAACCAGTTGATGTCGTGGGCTCGAAAGGTGGTGTGCTTGTGGGAGACGCCCAGAAGCACCGACGCCGTCTGGGCGAACTCCACGTGGAGCAGATCGGGCCGGGTCTCGTGGAGGGCGCGGATCACGGCCTGACGCAGGGCCAGATAACTGCGCGCCATCGCCAGCGGGAGGGGGCCGCCCAGTGAGCGGTGGTGAGGTACGGTGTAGACGCGCTCGCACAGAGGTTGGATGGTCTCCAGGTGGGGGCGTTCCTCATCTCGAATGCGTCCCACAAGGATAAGATCGTGGTCACGCTCTCGAAGACTTTCCAGCAGTCGGTAGATGGACTGCCCACCCGCGTGGCCAATGGTGGGGGCCGGGAACTGCTTGTAGGCGACGAGAATACGGGCCATACGCCCGATTCACCCCTCGGGGAGGGCCGTCACCAGCATATCGGGGCGGCTCCGGGCCTCCTGGTAAAAGAAATTCGACAGCGTCTTCTCAACCGCCCCCTCGACCCTGTCGATGGGGGTGCCCGGCTGGACCCCGTTCACCGTGCTGCTTACCCGTTCCCGCGCTGTCTGCCAGAGATCTTTCACGGCGGCGAAGTTGGCGAACCCCCGGGAGTCAATGATAGGCTCTCCAACGAGACGCCCTTTCTTCTGATCGTAGCGGAACACCACACTACAGACGCCGGCCGTTGCCAGAGAGGCCCGCTCATCGATGATGGATTTATCCACCGACTCACCCATGAGCACACCATCCACGAAGACGTAACCCCCCGGAAGACGCTCGCCGATCTCCATGGAATCCTGGTCGAAGCGCAGGACGTGTCCGTTCTCCACGACAGCGATGTTATCCCTGGGGATCCCTACCTGTTGGGCCAACGTCGCGTGGTGATGCAGATGGCGGAGCTCCCCGTGGATGGGCACAAAGAACTTCGGTTTGACGATGTTGAGCAGCGTTCTCTGCTCCTCCTGACTCGCGTGCCCCGAGACGTGCACCGGTTGCACGGGGTGATAGACGACGTGAGCGCCTCTCTGGAAGAGCCGGTTGATCACCGCGTGCACCATCTCCTCGTTGCCCGGGATCGTGTGGGAGGAGAGCACGACCGTATCACCGTGGGTGATCCGCAGCGAGGGGTGGCGGCCCATGGCCAGGCGTCCCATGATGGAGCGGGGCTCCCCCTGCGATCCCGTCGCCAGAATGGTCACCTGGTGGGGTGGCAGCCGGTTAATCTCCTGAAGTGTGAGGATAAGATCATCCGATACGTCGAGATATCCCAGACGCTGCGCCATCTTGACGTTCTTCACCATGGAAGATCCGGTGATGGCGACCTTGCGCCCGAAGCGTTCTGCGACTTCCATCGCCTGTTGCAGGCGGGAGATAAGCGAGGCGAAGGTGGCGAAGATAACGCGCCCCTTCGCGTTGCGGAAAACATCCGCCAGGGCCTGCGTGAGGGTACGCTCGGAGGGCGTGGTTCCCGGATGATCGGAATTGGTACTATCTGCGAGAAGTACCATCACGCCCCGCTGGTTGAACTCGGCCAGTTTGCCGATGTCGGTGGGCCAACCATCCACAGGTGTGTGATCGAGTTTGAAATCGCCGCTGTGGACCGCCAGGCCCACGGGGGTCGTGATCCCCAATCCGATGGCGTCGGGTATGCTGTGGGCCGTGTGATAGGGCTCCACGGTAAAGGGCCCCAGGTTGATAACATCCCCCGGCTCGATGGTGCGCAAGGGGATCTCCTTGCGCAAGGCGCTGTTCAAATTGACCTCGATGAGACCTCGGGTGAGCTTTGTCCCGTAGACCGGGGCCTTGAACTCCCGCAGGAAGTAGGGCAACGCGCCGATGTGATCCATGTGCCCGTGGGTGATAACCACGCCCCGGATGCGGTCCTTCTTATCGCGGAGATAGTCGTAATCCGGGATGATATGATCGACGCCCAGCATGTAGCTCTCCGGGAACATCATCCCCACGTCGACAACGAGAATGTTGCGACCGTATTCGAAAACCATCATGTTCTTACCAACTTCCCCCAGGCCGCCCAGGGGAATAATCTGCAGCTTCTCCATAATTCCAAACTCACTTTTAAGGTTATATGACTAATATTTGACGGAACGACCACCGCGAAATCACTATTAGTTGCAACTAGTGGCAGCCGAAGCCATCCTATTTCATGGTAGCATAATCAACCTAGCTGTCAAATGAACCCTCAACCGATCACCGTGTCAAACCAAATGATAATGTTACCGAACTCGTTCCGGTTCTGCCAAAAGACAATGTTACCGAAACCTGACCTCCTCCTTTCAGGGTAAAGGTTAGTCGGAGCTCCTCGGAGGAGCTGTGGACACCGTAGCTGAGGCCGCGGCTGGATCGCTCACGGGGTCCGCGTCTTGCAACGCGGCTTGCGCAGCGGGGAACGCTTCGGGATGGGCGAGCGTCTGGAAGACATCTTGGACCTCTCCGGACTCAGCGTTAGGATAGGCAAACAAATGATCCAAACCGTGGTAGATGTCCCGGCGTAGTCGGAGAGGATTGAGCGTCTCGCGGCGTGCGAGGCACCCTTGGACCGCCTCCGGGAGTTGTTCCTGGTCTTCATAAATCTGGACCCAGCGGTCCAAGGGGGTGCGGGGGGTGTCATGCACGCGCTTGAGATAGGCGGCCCGTCCCTCGGTGGCGGGCACCCAGTACTTATCGATCTGCTTCATGACGGGTTGGAAGAAGTTGTAGAAATCATCCAGTTGCGCGTAGAGGGTGTTCAAGTACCGGGCCTGGGTCACGGTATCGAAGCGCCGATCACCCAGAAAATGCCGCACCAACGTGTGGTTCTTCTGTTCGACGAGGCGGTTATCATTGGGACAACCGGGTCGACTGCGCGAGCAGCGGATCTGCGGATAGACCTCGTGGAGAAAGGTTAACACGTTCTCATTGAGGAACTCACTGCCATTATCGGGATGCAGTTCGCAGATCACGAACGGCACCCGGGCGAACAACACCAGAAACGCATCAGCCAGGACCAGGTGACTCCGGCCCAGGATGGCCCGCCGCGCACTCCAACCGGTGGCGACATCGATCAGTTGCAAAGTACTGAGGTACTCGCCCGCGGTACTGTCGCCACAGTGCAACACCAGATCCATTTCCAGATGACCCGCCTCCGCGATATCGCGCGGGATACGATACGCAGGGATGGCTTGTTGGTGGCGATTCGGCGTGGGCGGCGCGGGGCGCCGGCGGTGCACCAGGGGATTGGGCGGGAGATGCCGGCGCACGGTCGAGACGCTGATCGTGCTCAGTTGGTGTTTGAGCCGCGGACTGAGGTCCAGCTCCCCATGGCGCGCCAACCGTTCGGCCATCGTCACCAGTTCCGAGGTAAATCGTTCGGGACAGATGTAGTCAAAGCTTTCCCAGAGCAAGAGTAACACGGCATCTACCTCGGGCCCATAGGTCGCCTCGCGTTCTCGACTGCGCGGCTGACGCCGGATCGTTTGTCCCAAGCGCCGGATAAGCGACTTGCGGTGCAAGCCCGTGTGTAATTCCATTTCATCCAAGAGTTGTTGCTTCTCCTTCCGAGAAGCGCGGCGATAGCGGCCTTGTATGCGGCGGAGATATTGATAGCGTTCGTCAATCTTCATCTTATCGTCTGTGGTCATAGTTCTCCTTAGTAGCTTTATCATTTGATAGAACCATACCACATTCGGTAACATTATACGTGATAGAAAGCGGGGATTTGACTCTTGTGCTTGTTGGTGTAGAATGTGTCTGTTGCGTGATTTTACCTTGAACGAGAGGAGCCGATAGGGATGACGGAGATCTATGACCCCCATGTTATACTTCCG
>JBNGDR010000222.1:0-4191 GCA_049975685.1 Anaerolineae bacterium | reverse complement strand
TTGCGCAATTTCTCGGGGGGATCGGGGCTGATGCCGATGACTAACCCATTGTGTTCCTCGATGGTTGGGTAACTGTCGCGGATAGCGCAGGCCTGCTTTGTGCAACCGGGTGTGCCCGCCTTTGGATAGAAATAGAGGACCACCTTTTGACCATGGAAGTCTGAGAGACTGACCTCGTTGCCCTCGTCAGAGGTGAGTGTGAAATCAGGTGCCTTTTGTCCCTTCTCGATCATCATAGCCTCCTTGATTGATAATTTATCTAGTAGGTTTACTTACCTATATTTTACTATAATTATCTATTAAATCAAGTGGTTGCTCCCCTGTCCGACTATGGTACAATTTTGGTGTTGACAAGAGGATGAAGCCCGCGCCGGAGATCGAGCCGAGCTTCACCCATCGCTCAGCGGAAGCGGAACGCCCGTCTCGCTCTGTGGCCAGAAGGAGGACTCTGTGCTCATCGAATGGCTCAAACGGACCAGTGAATTCCTGGCTAAAAACAAGGGATTGCCCGTCCTCATCGGCGTTGGTCTGGTGTTATTTAATTTTCTTCTGGGCCTCCTCCCGGCTTGGCCGGTGGTGGGTTGGTTGGCCGACGTTGATCTCTTCCTGCATCTTGGCGTCATCCTTGGCCTCGTGGGTGTTCTTGTCGGCGATGCCCTGTGAGGTTCAGTCCCTGAAGCGTCTCAAATAGCACGGACTGCAATAGCGCGCATCACTTTTCCGGAAAAGGGGGATAAAATTTGCCTTTTTTCGGAGTTTGCTGTATCCTAAGAAATAGGTTCCCTCACCCATATTTCATTTGAAGGAGGTCGTAATGAGACGGGCTCTCTTGATTTTGACTCTACTTACGTTGTGCTTTCTCCTGGTTCCTGCTGCGGGAGCAGCGCCTACAGAATGCTGCTGGCCCATCCTGGGGCAACACGTTGTGCGCCAGGGCGAAACTCTATTCTGTATCGGGCGAGCTTACGGCGTAGATCCTCACGCCATCGCGTCGGCGAATGGTATCATTTGTTCTAACCTTATCTATCCGGGGGTGACGCTCAATATCCCGGATGCTCCTGCAACCTTGCCGGCAGGCCCTACCTGCGTGCGCCAGTTCGACGTCACGCCTACGCCTACACCTACGGAAACCCCGGAGGCGCTTCGCTGTGGGGATTGCACCTGCCGCGAACCCAAGCACGTCGTCGCTTGCGGCGAAACCTTAACCTCTATTGCACTCCAATATGGAGTCAATATGTGGTCCATTGCTCGCTGCAACTGCATGCTCAATCTCAACGCGATCCGTGTGGGTCAGGAGCTTTGCATCCCCGACTAATAGATAGCAAGCATTTTCAGATCATCTCCTCAAGCAGATCTATCTGCAAACTCGGCGGGTTTGCTTGAGGTTGTTTGGTGTTGATATGAGCCTTTGGGCTCGCAACAGTCCTACATTCTATATCTGACAGGAGGTCACTATGGGTATTGCTGATAACATTGGTCATGCAGATTGGAAGAAAGAGAAACACGTTCCCGCTATCGAGCTGCCGGAAACCATCAAGGCTGGTGAGCCTTTTCTGGTCACTGTTAGCGTAGGAAAGGAGATCCCCCATCCTAATACCACGGAACATCATATCCGTTGGATCGACGTCTACTTCAAGCCTGAGGGGGGTAAGTTCATCTATCAGGTGGGGCACTTCGATTTCACGGCACATGCCGAGTCGGCAAAGGGGGCGAATGAGGGACCTGTCCTCACCCATCCTCAGGCTACCTTCTCGATGACGGTGAAGGAGCCGGGTACTCTCGTCGCTCTGGAACTCTGCAACATCCACGGCCTCTGGGAAAGCTCCAAGGAGCTTGTGCTGGGTTAATAGCCGTCAAGAAACCCTTCCCTGTTGAAGCGTGGTTTCTGTTCTCCATCTGTTCGAACAAGGAGCAGACTGAGCTTGCTCGGTCTGCTCCTTACTTCGTTAAGGGTCTTTTGACAATGCCCTCAATCCGCTATACAATGATTATGAAGTTGATAATCTGGTTAACCCCTCAAGAAAGGAGTATTCACTATGCCTGAGTTTACAAATCCCTTCATCGGAAATGTGCCGGATCGCAAACTTACCAAGCAGGAGCTCATCCGTGCCATTCGCCTCAATATCGCCGCCGAGCACGAAGCGGTTCACCTATATATGGCTCATGCCGAAGCGACCGATCACCCGCTGGCCAAAGAGGTCCTGGTGGACATTGCCAACGAGGAGCGCGAGCATATTGGTGAGTTCATGGAGCTGCTGGAGATTTTGACCGGTGACGAGGACGAATGGAACACCGCTGGTCGCCGCGAGGTCCGGGAGATGGCCGAAGGGGTCGGTGAGGAGGATGCCTCGACTGACGAGGAAGGTGGCGAGGCGACTACCATTGGCTCCTTGAAATCTTGACACCTGGCATCCTGAGATTTCGCTGATAATAGAATAGACGAAAGGAGATACCTATATGGCAAACAAGTATTTGGCCCGTGAAGATGCCCCCTTTGGATCGGATGTGTGGGACAGACTTGACAAAGCGATGGTGAAAGCGGCTCGTGGCAGATTGACCGGGCGTCGTCTGCTGGATATTGACGGCCCCTTCGGCCTGGGATTGAAGGCCGTGCCCCTGCGCGATACCGAGCTTGAGTCTGGGCTCATCGCCAGCGAGGTCCTGCCCCTTTACACTCTCTACGAGGATTTCACGCTGGGTGTCCGTGATCTGGCGGCCTACGAACGCGATAAGATTGGCCTGAACGTCGGCCCTGTGGTCCAGGCGGCTATCAAGTGCGCTCAACGTGAGGATGACCTTATCTTCAATGGCACAGCCGGTATCCCCGGCCTGATGACAGCCGAAGGAGTGAATGAGGTTGAGCTCTCCGATTGGGACGAGGTGGGTACGGCTGGCAACGACCTCATCAAAGCTGTTACCAAATTGGACGCCGCTGGTTTCCATGGTCCCTACGCCTTGGCTCTGGCACCCGAGCGTTACAATTTGCTCTTCCGCCTCTATGAACAGAACACTCGTAGTGAGATGGAGCATATCAAGACGATAGTGACCGATGGCATTTTCAAAGCTCCTATCCTTGAGGAGGGCGGTGTTTTAATCTCCACCGATCGCTATCACGCCTCCATCGTGTTGGGACAGGATATGACCGTTGGGTTCATTGGACCTGTCGGTGACCGGGTAGAGTTCTTCATTTCCGAAAGTTTGACCTTGCGCATCCGCCGACCGCAGGCTATCTGCGTATTGGTTTGATGATTCCAGACCCGTTGTAGAGACGTAGGTGTTGCACCCTCTCCGGTGGGCTGGAATCTGTTTCAGCCCACCGGTTTCTTTCAGTGCCTTCTTGTGATGATGTAGGGACGATATCCGAATTGACTAGATGGGATTTTGTTATATAATATAGATACTTATATCATAAAATTACCCATCTCTACTCAGGGAGGTTCACGTGAAAACGAATCGGTTCTTGATAACGGGTGTATTGTTACTTGCGGCTTTGCTTCTGGTTGCGGGATGTGGTACACCGGCTCCTACCTCGACGCCTGAAGCCGCGCGCCCCACACCGACCTCGCTTCCGGAGACGGAGGAGCCCACAAGTGAGTCCGAGGTTTCTCCCACCGTATCCCCTACTGCCATGCCTACGGAGACCAAGGCCCCGACGGAAGAGGTTGAGGAGCCGGAGACCGCCCTGGACTGGGCGGCAGATGGTGTGGTCAGCGATGGCGAATACACGGACGAGGCAGAGTTCAATCCTGTAAGTCTCTGGTGGCGTCACGACGGTGAGTTTCTATATCTGGCGATGGCGGCTGAGACGACAGGTTGGGTTTCCATCGGCATTGAACCCTCTCTGGGCATGAAAGACGCGAACTTTCTTCTTGGATACGTAGCCGAGGGCGAAACTCAGATCTGGGATGCATTCGGTACGGCGGTCTCGGGTGCCAACCATCCACCGGATACGGAGCTGGGTGGCACTGACGACATCGTGGCTTTCGGAGGCAGCGAGGAAGAGGGCCGAACCTTGATCGAAGTGCAGATCCCGCTCGATTCGGGCGACGAATACGATCACCCTTTGGAGCCGGGTAGCACCTACCGGGTTATCGTGGCCCTGGGGCGTTCTGACGAGTTCGATGCCTATCACCCCCGTGTGGGGAGTGGACAGCTTGCGCTGAGTAATTGAGAACCATGAAGCGCGCACGG
>JBNGDR010000221.1:0-4212 GCA_049975685.1 Anaerolineae bacterium | reverse complement strand
AGCGAGGCGCGGGGCCTTCAGGATCGCCTGGAAGGCATGATGGGTCTCGAAACCTCCGAGCCTCTGATCTTCACCCCCACGGACACCGTTATCGTGGCGGGTGGGGAGATTGTTAATCGCGATCACTTCGCCACCCTCAGCACGGTAGCCCAGGACGCGCTCGATGCGCTGGAGAAAGAACTTGACGCGCGCGAGGAAGAGGCTCTGGAGGTTCTGGAGGGCGAGGAGGACTCACTCTCCTCCGAGGAGATCGAACAACAGATCGCCAGTATCCGCGAGGAGTTGCAGTCCAAACGTGGAGAGATCCGCACCCGCTACGATGCGGAGCGCGAGGAGCTGCTGGGATTGGCGCCTATGCAGTTCTTCAACGAAGCGCGCTATCGTGAGCTACGTCAGAAATGGGGCCAGGTTTTCAAGGCGGGAATGGGGGCCGAAGCTGCCCATGAGATTCTCATGAGCCTTGACCTGGAGGCCATTTCGGAGGAGCTGTGGCATGAGGTGCGCCACGGTCGCTCGAAACAGCGACGCAAGAAAGCCACCCGACGTCTTCGTGTCGTTGAGGCGCTACGTCACAGCCCCAACCGCCCTGAGTGGATGGTGTTGACCATTCTCCCCGTGCTGCCGCCGGAATTACGCCCCATGGTGCAGTTGGATGGCGGTCGATTTGCTACCTCCGATCTGAACGACCTCTACCGTCGGGTCATCAATCGCAACAACCGCCTCAAGCGGCTGTTGGATCTGGGTGCCCCAGAGGTGATTATTCACAACGAGAAACGCATGCTACAGGAGGCCGTCGACAGTCTCATCGACAACAGCCAGCGCGGCAAGGCTATGAGCCGTCGTGGTCGTCGCCAACTCAAGTCCCTCAGTGATATGCTCAAAGGTAAGAAGGGACGTTTCCGCCGTAACTTGCTGGGTAAGCGCGTGGATTATTCCGGACGGTCGGTGATCGTCGTAGGGCCACGTTTGAAGATGCATCAGTGCGGTTTGCCCAAGACGATGGCGCTGGAGCTTTACCGTCCTTTCGTCATCCAGAGGCTGGTGGAATACAACTACGCTACTAACGTCAAAGCTGCGAAACGGCTCATCGAGCGAGAGCGCCCCGAGGTATGGGAGGTGCTGGAGGAGGTTATTCAGGATCGTCCGGTGCTGCTCAACCGTGCTCCGACGCTACACCGGTTGGGTATCCAGGCCTTTGAACCGGTGCTTATCGAGGGTAAGGCCATTCAGCTCCATCCATTGGTCTGTGCTGCCTTCAACGCCGACTTTGATGGGGACCAGATGGCCGTTCACATTCCTCTATCTCGCAAAGCGGTAGAGGAAGCACGGACGCTCATGTTGGCCTCTCACAATATCCTCAAGCCCGCCGATGGGCAGCCCATTATCGGGCCTTCCAAGGATATGTGCATGGGCATTTACTACATGACCATGGACGGCGAACCTACCGATGAACCCCGTCGAGCCTTCGCTGATTTGGATGAGGTCGATATGGCCTACACGTTGGGCCAGGTTGGAATTCATAGTCCTATCCTTGTGGATCGGGTGTATGAGGATGAGGAGGGCGCAGAAGAGGCCCAGCCGGGTGAACTTATTGAGACGACGGTGGGTCGAGCGCTCTTCAATCGTATCGTCCCCGCGCCCTTGCGTTACATCAACCGCCCGTTGGACAAGGGAGCACTCAACGATCTCATTGCTCGTTGTTATCGCATGCTGGGACCCGAGCCGACGGTCAAGTTTGCCGATGAGATCAAGACCATGGGTTTCAAATATGCTACCCTTTCGGGTGTTACCATCTCTGTCTACGATCTGACCGTACCCGAGGCCAAGGATTCCATCATGGAAGAGGCCACGGACGAGGTGACCGAGATCGAGCGTCAGTACCGGCGTGGACTCCTCACCGAGGACGAGCAGTACAATCGTACCATCGAGATCTGGTCGCGGGCACGTGAGGAGGTCTCCAAGGCCGTCGCCAGCGGCTTGAATCCCTACGGTCCCATCGCTGTCATGGCGAAATCGGGGGCTTCTAAGGGTGGATTCGGACCCATTTCACAGCTCTCCGGTATGCGGGGCCTCATGGCCGATCCTTCGGGCCGAATCATCCCGCTGCCCATTCGCTCCAATCTGCGTGAGGGATTGACGGCGCTGGAGTACTTCATCTCCACTCACGGTTCACGCAAGGGTCTGGCGGACACGGCCCTGCGTACCGCCGATGCGGGCTACCTTACCCGCCGTCTGGTGGACACGGCGCAGAGCATGCTCGTCAACGCCGAGGATTGTGAGACCCGTCAAGGGCTCTGGATCAGACGCCAGGACGACATCGCCGGTCAGAAACTGAGCGAGCGTATTCTGGGTCGGCTGGCTGCCTCTCCGGTGGTTCATCCAGAGACCGGTGAGATCGTTGTAGATCGAAATGAGGAGATCGATGAGGAGAAAACCGCACTCATTGACGAATTGGGTATTGATGAGATTTACGTGCGGTCTCCTATGACCTGTGAGCTGGAATACGGTGTCTGCGCCAGGTGCTACGGACGGGATCTGGCACGCAGCGGCCTGGTGAGTGTGGGGACGGCAGTGGGTATCATCGCTGCTCAATCCATCGGCGAGCCAGGTACTCAGCTGACCCTGCGTACCTTTCACACCGGTGGTACCGCCATGTCGGGTGGTGACATCACCAGCGGCCTCCCTCGCGTTGAGGAGCTGCTGGAGGCCCGCAAACGCCCCAAGGGTGAGGCGGAGATCTCCGATATCGGTGGCGTTGTACACATTACCCGGGAGGGCGACGGCGTCGAGGTGCGGATCGTGGACAGCCAGATGCGTGAATCTAAGCACACCATCCCTGAAGGCTGGGAGATCCTGGTCGAGGATGGTGACGACGTGAAAGAGAACGCCACTCTAGCTCAGGACGAAGAGGAAAAGGAAGACGTCCGCGCCAAGGCCAAGGGTCGTATTCGTCGCGAAGGTCGTGAGATCACACTGCTCTACGAGGTGGTTGAAGAGCGTGAATACGAAATCCCGCCCTCCGTTCGGTTGCTGGTTGCCGAAGGGCAGAAGATTGAGCCCGGTACCCAGCTGGCAGAGGGTGTTCCCAACCCCCATCGCATACTTCAGGTGGAGGGGCGTCACGCGGTCCAACAGCATCTCCTCAGCGAGGTGCAGCAGGTCTATCGCTCTCAGGGCGTGAACATCAGCGATAAGCATTTTGAGATCATCATCCGCAAGATGTTGAGCAAGGTGCTCGTTTCTGAGGCGGGCGACTCCGAATTCCTGCCGGGCGACCTGGTGGAACGGATGATCTTTGAGAAGGTGAATCGAGAGATTGTCAGCGAGGGTGGTAGGCCCGCACGTGCTCGCCAGATCCTGCTAGGGATCACGAAGGCGGCACTGAACACCGACTCCTTCCTCTCAGCAGCTTCCTTCCAGCATACCATCAAGATCCTCTCCAATGCAGCGGTGGAGGGCAGCGAGGACCCGCTTTACGGCCTGAAGGAGAACGTCATCATCGGTAAGCTCATCCCGGCCGGGACCGGCTATCGGGGTGATATCGTTGGGGCTGACGGCCCTATTGAAACTTACGAGGGCGTTCCCATTGAGAAAGACTTGCCAAAGGGTACCCTTCTGGGTGAAGAGGAAGAGGAGTTTGATACCTTCTTGCTAAGCGACCTACAGAGACCGTATTGACGTAGAGAGTATTCAAAAGGGGCGACAGACCAATTGTCGCCCCTTTTTTGCAACCTCCGGCTGACTCTTGCGTATAAAGAGATAGGGAAGACGATGGAAGAAGAATGGATTAGAGACGCTCAACATGGGGACGAGGCGGCCATTGCGCGGCTGGTCGAGACCTACCAACGGCCTGTATACGCCGTTTGTTATCGCATGTTGGGTAATGCAATGGAAGCAGAGGATGCCGCGCAGGATGCCATGGTCAGGGCGATCACGAAGTTGCATACCTTCGATCCTACACGTCCTATGCGTCCCTGGTTACTCCAGTTGACGGCGAATCTGTGCCGGGATCGACTACGTCGTCGAAAGCCGGTCTACTCGCTGGACGGTATGGGTGAGGATGGTGCTTGGGAGTGGAAGGCAGGTACCTCTGTCAATCCCGAGCGCTACGTGGAGCACGACCAGGAGCAACAACGTGTGCGGGAGCTCCTGGATACTCTCTCACCCAAGGATCGAGCCGTGGTTGTCCTGTTTTATTGGGAAGATCTCTCC
>JBNGDR010000220.1:0-4217 GCA_049975685.1 Anaerolineae bacterium | reverse complement strand
TAGATTCATCCTCCTCGGGTACCTCGATCTCCTCCATGGGCAGGGAAGGCAGAGGATGGGGCAGGCGCGCCCGAAGATATTCCAGCCGCACATCGCGCGCCCCCGGACTGAGAGAGGGGCAGCGCTCGGGGTAACGTTGGGTCATCCGGGGTGCGCAGAGATAATCGCCGGCCACCTCACCATAAAAGAGAGAGCGAGCATCGTCGGGGGAGGTAGCGCCCACGTTCTCAACGCTTAGCAAGCAGAAAGAGAGAACGAATACCATGAATAACAGTGCTTTGTAGTTCAGCATTTCCTTGACTTCCTTGAAGGGCACGTAGAAATCACAGAGTTCACGCGTTTCCTTTATTATACCACGATCGAGATGAATTTAGGTTGGGTCAGTATTCTTCGGTCCTCTACTCTTTATGACGTCGCTCCTTGCCACTTTGTTCCGTTGCTCTATAATCAGAGCATACAGATAGTATTCTATGAGATATCGAGACGGAAGATAACTATGACAATTCTTCACGATGCGATCCAGCTGCTCACTGAACCCCCGGGCGACCTGGTGTATTTCCTCGTGACCCTTTTTGCCCTCCAGCAGGCACTTATCCCGGCCTTGACGGCGCGCCGTGCGGCCCCGGAGGCCCCCAGCCCCCGGCGTTGGCTCTGGGCCGTGGGCGGCATGTTGCTCGGACGGGCCGTGCTCATCGTGGTGGGATTGTTAGGGAGCGCGGTCATCCTCGATCCGGTAGCCGTCCTGCCGCCCCTGGAACGTCTTATTGAGGTATCGGGCATCGCCCTCGTTATATGGGCGATGACAGGCGCAAAGGCCCGGCGCTGGCAGACGGTATTACTCTTCGTCGTCCTCGCTGCCGCCGGAGTTTTCTATGCCATCTACGATGCGCCACGCTGGCCGGCACTTCTCGCCGCCGGAGAGGCCTACAACGGCTCCCTCCAGGAGTGGATCTGGGAGATCGCTGCGGTCACCTTGCTCTCCCTGGGGCTGCTGATACAGATCTTTATCCGGTTACCAGAATGGGAGTGGGCGGTGGGGGTATTGACTTTCTGGCTGCTGGGCCACGTCGCCCAATTGCTCTGGCCCACGCCCAGCCTCTACTTTGCCGATTGGGAGCGACTTTCCACGTTGGTCGCGCTGCCCCTGCTCGCCGCCTACGTCCACCGGGTATTCAGCGCGCCTGTGGTGCCCACCGCCGACGTGCAGGAGCGGCCGGCATCCGCGAGCTCCGAACCGGTCGCGATGAAGGCCCTGGACGTCACAGCCCTCCAGGCGCTGCTGGAAGGGGTGGAATCGAGCCGGGAGTTGGAACCGGCCCTCATCATCACCTCCTCACGACTGGCACGCTTCATAAACGCCGACATCTGCGTCATCGGTTTGACCGAGGAGACGGATCCCCCCCAGGTGCGGGCCGTCGCCACCCATCCGCCCACGGGGGTCCTGGAGGCGCCCCTGCTCGATCTCGCCGAGTATGATGTCCTCGTCGAGGCCTGGATCGAGGGAAAACCTCGCACCGTCCAATCGGCGAAGGATGAACCGTGGCTCGAAGAGCTCTACAGGACATTGGGATTCGCCGATTCGGGTCCCTTGCTGGCCCTTCCCATGCACGCCCAGGGGGAGCGCATCGGTCTACTACTTCTGGGGAATCCAGAGAGCGACCGGTCGTGGGAACCAGCCGATCTGACCTCTGGAAAGATGACCGCGGCCCTTCTCGCGATGGCCATCCTCCGCGTGCAGCGCCGGGGCGGCTCCATCTTCAGCCTTCGGGAGCCCAGCGAGCAGCTGCGGCAGGATCTGACCACCGCCCAGGCACGCGTTCAGACGCTGGAGAGCCAACTGGATCGCCTGGAGCAGGATCTCGAAACACGAGATGCGGAGCTAGCACGTCTGCGCCGCCAGATGGAAGAGCAGCCTGACCAGGCAACGGAGACCGAGCTGGCCTTCTGGCAGCAGGAGGTACAGGAGCTGGCACACGATCGCGAGGTTCTCATCGTCGAGCGCGACCGCCTGGGCCAGGAGCTGGCGAAACTGCGCCCCCATCTACAGACGCTGGTGGAGGAGCGGAGGAAGTTGAAACAACGTCTGGTCGGATTGACCCAGTCCCTGGAAACCATGAAGCTAGAAGTGGCTGAACGTGAAAAATCTGGCTCTGCCCAGATAGGGCTTCTCGTCACCAACGAGGATGGTCAGATCCGCATGGCCGATCCGCTGGCGCGCAAGATGCTGCGCCTTCCTGATGGTGAGGTCACCTGGACGCCCATCGATGGGGCCTACCCCACCCCCGAATGGACGCAGATGGTGGACGCTCTACTCGCCGACGACCCCAACGCCCCCCGTCAGGCACATCTGACCCTGGACGTTGGTTCTCGCACGGTCGAAGCCGATCTGATCACCTTAATGGGCAGGGACGGGAAACCGGATGGGCTCGTCGTCACCCTGCACACCGAGGAGAGTGTCGCCGAACAGCAAGAGGCCATCATCGGTATCGCCAACGAGTTCCGCACCCCCATGACCTCCATCACCGGCTACACCGACCTCCTCATGGGTGAACAGGTAGGCATCCTGACGGAGATGCAGCAGCAGTTCCTGGGACGTGTGAAGGCCAACGTTGAGCAAATGGGGCAGATCCTCAACGATCTCATTCGCATCGCCTCACCCGACGCGCGTGCTGTGGAGCTGGAGCCCCAGCCCGTGGATCTCGTCGACATCGTTGAGCAGGGGGTGATGGGGCTTGCGGCCCGTTTCCGGGAGCGAAATCTACAGGTGAAGATGGATCTACCGCCGGAACTGCCGCCCGTCCGTGCCGACAGGGACAGCCTCTACCAGATCATGCTGCGCCTGCTCTCCAACGCGGCCCTCTGCTCCAGGTCGGGGACGGAGGTCGTGGTAGGAGCCGAGTATCAGGAACCTAATAACGGAGATGCGGGTTTCGTGAGGATCTGTGTGACGGATACCGGGGGTGGTATCGCATCAGAGGATGTACCCAAGGTCTTCCGCCGCTTCTACCGGGCCCACCAGCCCCTCATCGAGGGGATGGGAGAACGGGGCGTAGGGATGGCGGTCGCCAGGACTCTGGTCGAAGCCAACGGTGGGCGTATCTGGGTGGACAGCATCCCCGGAGAGGGTAGCACCTTCAGCTTCGTCCTTCCTATCTTCGAGCAGGACGGAGGATCGTAGCAGCGGACCTGAGCCGGGCCGGCGTCCTCACTTCGCGCAGCAAGGAGAAAATTCCATGGTCTCATCTGTCACGGCTCTGATAACCGACAGCACCTGCGACGTGCCCAACGATCTGGTCTCGAAGTACGGTATCGTGGTCGTACCCGCCTACATCGTCTGGGGTGATGAGGTTCTGCGCGACGGCATCGACATCCAACCGGAGGCCTTCTACGAGCGCCTGGAGCGCGATCGGGAGTATCCCACAACGGCACATCCCACACCCGAGGATTTCGTGGAGGTGTACCGCGCACAGCGAGAAGCGGGCGCGCAGGAGCTGGTCGTCATCACCGTAAGTAGCGCGATGAGCGGCACCTTTGAGGTGGCCCAACAGGCCGCCGGTGAGATGGATATTCCCGTGCACGTGGTGGATTCGAAAGGCCCATCGATGAGCCTGGGCTGGCAGGTACTGGCAGCCGTGCGAGCGCGGGAGGCAGGCGGGGATGCCCAACGTATGGTGGCAGCGGCGGCGTCTGTGCGCGAGCGATTGGTTCACTACGTCTCGCTCGATACGTTGGAATATCTGCACAAAGGAGGGCGCATCGGTGGCGCCACGCGCTTCGTCGGCACCCTCCTCCGAATCAAGCCGCTGGTCTCCATCAACCACGAGAAAGGAGAGGTGGAAGCCAGCGGACGGGCGCGGACCCGCAGCCGGGCCGTCAACGGTCTCTACACCACCTTCTTTGAGGCGCTCGACACCTCCCGGCCCCTCCACGTGGCCGTCTTTCACGGCAAGGCCCGCGAGGAGGCGGAGGAGCTGGCGGCGCGCATCCGGCGCGACTACGCCCCCAAGGAGCTTCTCATGGACGTCACCGGCCCGGTGCTGGGCGTCCACACCGGACCCGGCGCCCTGGCCCTCTCCGGCTATACGGAAACTTAATCCCCAGTTCCTGCGTAACCATCCCCGAGACGGGGACGGAGAGCGGAGTGACATTCCCGCGTAACCGTCCCCCAGACGGGAAGCGGAGTTACATTCCCCTGAGACGGGGACGGAGAGCGGAGT
>JBNGDR010000219.1:0-4281 GCA_049975685.1 Anaerolineae bacterium | reverse complement strand
CCAGTTCACATGATACAAGGAGAGATTCAATGGTCAACCGAGCACGTGAAATCGTAAGAGTCATGGGATATGAGAGCATCGATGACGCCATGAAGGCCATCGGTGAGGGCGAACTCATCCTGCTCAAGATGCCGCCAGAGATCCGCCACGAGGTGGCGGACTGGCTCTGGGCCCATATTGCCGAGATCCGCGCGGAGAATGAGGATCTGGGCGATGCGCTGGAGGAGCTGGCTTCTGGTCTGGAGTTCGCCTCCGAGCTCCAACGTTATCCCGCCGGGGCAGACATCTGCGAGATGGATCTTCCTCATGGCTGGCCCAGCTACTGTGAGAAGGATCTGAAGGTCTGAAACCACAGGGAAACAAAGACCTCGGAGCGGGTACCTGCCCCGAGGTCTTTGTTGTGTTGTATAAGCGTGAGACACACCCGTGTGATAAACGCGACTGCGTCTACTCAGATCATCAGATCTCGATCTCGCCGACCGATCCCACAACGCGTCCAGGGCGATAGGGATATTCGTCCACCTCTTCACGATCGGTGACACCCGTAAGCACCAGAATGGTCTCCATACCACTTTCGACGCCTGCGACGATGTCCGTATCCATGCGGTCGCCGACCATAACGGTGTCCTCGGAGTGAACTCCCAGGTAATTGAGCGCCGATCGCATCATCAGCGGGTTAGGCTTGCCCACGAAGAAGGCACTGACACCGCTGGCCTCCTCAATGAGGGCCGCCATGGCCCCGCAGGCCGGGACGATACCATGTTCTGTCGGACCCGAGGGATCGGGATTGGTAGCGATGAATCGAGCCCCCTCGACCACCATCCGTACCGCCTTGGTAACCTGTCCGAAGTTATAGGTCTTGGTCTCGCCCAGCACCACGTAATCGGGATCGATGTCGGTGATGATGTAACCCACCTGATGGATGGCTTCGGTAAGTCCGCTCTCACCGATGACGAAGGCTGTACCATTGGGGCGCTGACTCTCCAAGAAACGGGCCGTCGCCATCGCCGAGGTGAAAATACGTTCCTCGGGCACCGGGAGACCGGCACGTTGCAGGCGATGGGCCAGGTCGCGGGGCGTGTAGATGGGATTGTTCGTAAGGACCAGGAACTCCACACCGTGTTCGCGCAAACGGTCGATGAATCCATCGGCACCGGGAATGGGCGTGTTCCCCCGGATCAGCACACCATCCATGTCAATAAGGTAATTCTTCGGCGCTGCTTTTTCTTCCACTGGTGATCTCCTTTCGAATGCAGATATGGCTCTAGTGAAAATATCTTTTCACCACAACGGACACGGAGGACACACCTAGGACTGCACCAACGGGCCGTAGAGATCGGGGCGGCGATCGCCCACTGTATCCATCTCAAACTCCCCGGGTCGAAGGACGATGCGCTTCTCCCGTGCCTGCTCAGGTTCAATGACCGCGTAACAGATCTCCTGACCAGCCTCCGCTTCAACGAGGACATCGCCGCCGGGATCGGTGATCTGGCTTCTGCCAAAAAACCAGAAGCCGCTCTCCTCACCACAGCGGTTGCAGGCCAGCAAGAAGACGCGATTCTCCAGCGCCCGAGTCCGGGTGACGAAATCGGGCGCGTTCTGTGAACCATCGGGCCAGTTCGTGGGAAGGGCCACTATGTCGGCTTTCGCCAACGCCAGGGCCCGTATCGCCTCGGGAAAACGCAGGTCGTAGCAGATGGCCATACCCACGCGCCCGATGGTGGTCTCCCACACAGGGAAACCCGTACCGCCCGGCACCGTGAAGCGATCGACACCTAACAAGGGCAAATGTGCCTTTCGATAGACGCCCACCACCCCCTCGGGGCCGACAAGAACCGCGCTGTTATAGACACCTTCCTCGCCCCTCTGTTCCAGCAATCCCACGACGGCGTAAGCGTCAGACTCGGCGCATACGGGCGTCAACATCTGGGTCGTCGGTCCGGGGATAGATTCAGCGGCCTCGCGGGCGCTCTCCACGTCGCCGAAACCATAACCCGACGTGGCACACTCAGGAAAAACGACAAGGCGGGCCCCATCGCTCGTCGCCACGCGGAAGAGTTCGAGTACCCTGCGCCGGTTTGATTCGTTCTCACCCAGTTTGGGATCCATCTGGGCCACAGCAACGATGGTAGGCATGGTTACTCCTCGTAGAACTCATCGAGATCGATCTGCTCGAAGCGCTCAACCACCAGGTCAAAGGAGCGGACAACGTCCGCGCATTGCTCCTCGGTCAAGGAGTCCAGCCAATCGACAATGTGAGCCTCAGTACGGCGAAGCAGGCCCTCGTAGGCTACACCGCCCGCCTCCGTCAGATCCAGCATGACACGGCGCCGGTCGTTGGGATCGCGCTCGCGCTTCACCAGCTCGCGGGACTCCAATCCCTGGATCAGTTTGGACATGGTGGGCAAGGAAACCCCCTGATACTCGGCCAACCGAGAGATACAGTGAGGTCCCTCGCGATAAAGAACAGCCATCACTCGAAACTGAGGTTCGGTAAAGAGACCGGCGCTGTGACGGCGTAGATCCCGACGCATGAGCCGGGCCAGGCGAGGAACACCTTCAATGAGAGCGTGCGCGCAGCTTATCAGCGAGGATGTCTTCCCAGCAGCGGACTTTGTCATGGTGTCCTCCCCATTATGCCTATTATGCCTATTAGGCCTCTTATGTCTCTTATGACTCCATATGAATCATTTGATCAACGATACAACCAGCTTAATACCCGGTCAAGATACCAGGATACAACACACTTCCCCTAGAGTTAAAGCCACAAAACCTGCCCGCCACGGCCCTCAGTCGTTCACAGGAGGCAGGCGAGGTGCAAGGATATCTCGCAGGGCCAGTTGAACCTCCTCCGGAGAACCACCGGCCTCTACGATGAACCAGCGCGCGGGCTCCCGCGCCGCCATCTCGAGATAACCCTGCCGGACGCGCCGGTGGAAGGCCAGCGCTTCCCGATCGAGACGATTCAGCTCCTCACCGCCGTCCTTGCGACGACGCAGCCCCTGCTCCGGCTCGATATCCAGATAGAGGGTTACGTCGGGTGTCAACCCGCCGGTGGCGAAGTGGGTGATCGTCTCAAGGTCCTTCAAAGACAGGCCCCGTCCATATCCCTGATAGGCGTAGGTACTATCGAAATAGCGATCGCAGAGGACTATGCGCCCCTGAGTCAGAGCCGGTCGAATGATCTCTTCAACGTGTTGCGCCCGCGAAGCTGAATAGAGGAGAATCTCCGCGCGAGCCGTCATCTCGGTATGAGCCGGGTCGTGGAGCAACGCGCGAATGCGCTCTCCTATAGGAGTGCCGCCCGGCTCCCGGGTGCGCAGAACACTGCGCCCTTGTGCCTCCAGCCAATCCGCAAGAAGGGGGAGCTGGGTCGTCTTCCCGCTCCCCTCCGGCCCTTCCAGTGTGATAAACAACCCCTGCATAAGCTTAGACTCTATTCGCTGTTGATGATGCGCACGTGGCGATACGGCTCCTTGCCATAAGAACGAGAATCTAGATCCGCCGCTTGCGCCATCTCGTGCTGGCGCCGACGGATATAAGCGTTCTGCGGTGAGAGGTCGATGGCGCCCCGGCCACCGTTAATGCGGCTGATAGCCTCCTCGGTCTCGCGCATGGCACGCTGCAAGGCACTATCCCCCCTTCCATCCCCAAGTCGGAAGAGCTCCGAGAGGAAAGACTCCATCTGAGCGACGGTATTAGCCCGCAGCACGTAGACGGGCACGCCTCGACGCTCGGCATCGACGACGACCTTGGGACGCTTGCGGTAATGCTGCTTCGTCGTCACCATCACCTGAGCGTTCCCCATCGAATCGACGATCTCGATGGGCACCTTCAGGGTCTGGGCCGCGCGACGCAGGCGATTCCGGGCCACGCCGAAGGAGTACACAGGGATCTCTTTGAGACGCTCCTGTCGCGCCGGCACGTAGGCGGGGGAACGTTGCCCCTCTGGCAGATCGTCCGTGACGCGCTCCCTGGCATTAGCGGCGCGCACCGCGTCCTCCTGGATATCACCGTTCTCCCCCCGGTAACGCAACTGCGCGATGGGGGGCTTGCCTCTCAGCAGTGAATCCACCGAGCGCGCCACGTCGTCGTGGATGAGAAGCTTCTGGCGCTCCTGGATCTCCACCAGCACGTCGAAGGTGGGAGGTGAACGCCGCTCCAGCACCGTCTTCTGCGTACCCCGGCGCCGGGCCTCCTCATCGGATAGGGTCACGCTCTCGATACCCCCCACCAGGTCGGAGAGGGTGGGATTCATCAGGAGGTTATCCAGGGTGTTAC
>JBNGDR010000218.1:0-4284 GCA_049975685.1 Anaerolineae bacterium | reverse complement strand
TATCACCATGCGCGCCGGTAAACCCGCCGCCCGCGCCAACACCGTCATCGCAGAAGCATAGTAGTCGCAGTAGCCCTTCTGCAGATCAAAGAGAAAGTAATCCACGACGTCCTGATCGGACGGCGGTAGCGGCACCTCCAGCGTGTAGGGGAAGGTGGTGCGCAGATACTCCTCAATGGCCACAGCACGATCATAGGCCGTAGGCTCCGTTGCCGTAAGATCCCTCGCCAGCGCCAGAACCCGCTCGGGCACCGTCTCCGGCAGCTGCAGGTAGCGCTCCGTAATCCACGGAGGATAGTTGAGGTGCGCCCCTCTTAACATATCCTCATCCGCTGTAGAAATGAGAGAATCGGCGCGGTAGCTCTTCGCCTCTATAGTCGCAGCAAAGAGATCGCCCGAGGAACGCCAGGCCACCTCGTAGGGCTGATCGGTCGTGACCAGGACTCCAGAGACGTAAACAAGATCGGCAATCTCGCCAATGACCTGGACCTCCTGTCGCAGAGGACGATGGTATTGGATACTGGTTACGTTTGAGGTCTCACCCGGCTCGTAATTCTGTAGGCGGGTGGAGTCCGCGTACCAGCCACGCCCCAGATATTCGTCGTAGGTGGCCGATCTCCAGTAGTGGCGCGGCGCCGGCTCCACCATCGCCTCCTCAGGTCTGGGCTCGAGCTCATTTGTCGCAATGACCATGACGACCTTGCGCTCCAGGTCAGGCCCCGAGCCGATGAGATGCCGCCGGGGTAGACCACCGGAGCGGGCGCGATCGATGGTACCGGGTGGACGAGGTTGGGGTTGCTTTTCCAATCCCAGCGACTCCGCCACATCGTCCGTCTCGCCATCCCGTTCCACCTGAAGCTCACGGATGAAATCCACGACGTCATCGAAGGAGACAGAGGGCATTACAGCAGCAATGGACATCAGAACCAGAGTCAGGATAACCGCTCCGCCTATGAGATCCGTTCGCAGATCTGAGGAGTAATCAATGCCGGACCGCTCCCAGCGCGACTCGCGGTGATTATGACTCACCAACGCCATGAGCAGCAACGTGATCCCCGCCATGAAGAGCAAGGCACTGGGGCCGGACCAGACGTAGGAGAGCACACCCGCGAGGAGAATGCCTAACGGCGTGACCGCCACCAGCACCTTGCCATGTCGCCGCACCGTCCATCCGGCCCAGACCGCGGCCATCCAGAGGATCAAGCCCCAGACGAGGACGGCTGCCGCCGGATCAAAGAGGGGTGAACCGCGCACAATGGCGATGAGCCATGTCCCCGTCCGCAGGAGAAGTGCATTGATCGCCGCACCCAGCTCATTCAACGCCTCCAGAAGCAGGCTGGGGTCGGGGGTGACAGTGATCTCCTCGTCGAGCAAGATCTGCCAGAGATAGGGTAAAGCCTCGGACCAATAACGAATCCAGCCCTGGACGAGCTGGAAGAGATACCGATCCAGGCGCCCCACCCTGATAAACAACGCCACCACGCCGATAAACGCGGCCCAGAAGGTGGCCCAGCCTCGACTGCGGAGGCTCCGCGCCAGGAACCAGCCCACCAGCATGGCCGTCGCCCCCACCATCCAGAGCAAGGTCAGGTCAAGCCCGCGGATAACGGTGGAGAGCCCGTAGGCCACACAACCAGCGATACCGATGAGGAGGAGATAGACTGGGAGGTTATGACGTCCTAATTTGTTCAGGAGTCCGGCCCAGAAGGAGCGCTCCGACGAATCACGGCGCTGGGAACCTCCCCCTATCAGATCTGCCGTGCTCACGAGATCACCTCCCAAGTAGCCTCGGTAGGTTTCTTGACCGGGACGGCCTTGCCGGTGCCCAGTATTCGCCACTCCCACCGCCCACCCTCACCTGGATGCGCCTCTGGGTGGTCCAGCAGATCTTTGGTGATGACGTAGTGCGCGGCCCCAATCTGAGTGAGTACGGACTCCATCATCGCCAGATTGCCCTGGTGTTCTTCCACGGCCTGAGGCGTCGTGGCAAAGGTAGCAGGGTCCATCAACAGAATGGTGGGCACAGCACCCCGATGCATCAGTTCCAACAGATCCTCCACCCAGACGCCGTTTATCGAGGGTGTAATGATAACAAGGCTGGTTCTCTGTCCCAACGTGTGCTGCACGCGGTGTAAAAGATCAGAGAGGGGCCGGTTTCCCGGTTTCACCATGGCCAACGAGCGCAAAATCTCCCACCGCTGTCCTTCTCCCTCCTCGGGTGGGAGCCAGATGAGATCGCGTCCGTGGGCCATCAAACCTACCGAACGCCCGGCGCGGATGCCCCGGTCGGCGAGCGAAGCAGCCAGAATAACACCCAGCTCCTCGGTCGAGTCCTCACCCTCACCCGCCTGGACGAAATGGTTCATGTCAAGCAAGATCCACCAATCCCCGGCCGGTGTCGCATCGAAAACCCGAACGAAGAGATTGTCACGGTGAGCCGAGGTCTTCCAGTGAATCCAACGGCGGCTGTCGCCGGGGACGTATTCGCGGACACTGGAGACACTGACGGTACGCTCCAGCGTGTTATTGCGGGGGCGGCCCTCACCGGTGCGACCACCCGGCGCCACCTCAATAGAGGGCAGGGGCACAATGGGGGGCACCACGAGCAGAGGCATGGATGAGGGATAATCGATGGAGAGCGTATAGATGCCAAAGGGATCCCCCGTCTTGATGGTCGTAGGCCCCAGGTAGAAAAGTCCGCGTCGGGTACAGTAGGATTCCCGATGCCAGCGTATGGTGTTATTAGGCTCAACACCCGTACCCCGGCTGGCCCGGTAGTCGGGCAGCGTAGAGTGATCGATGATCTCCACCCAGAGCAGGGGGAGCGAGCTGCGATTGGAGAGGGTGAAGCGCTCCACGAGTCGATCACCTACCTGAGCCCATCCGAAACGCATCTCTCGTGTGAGGTGCAGGTTAGGGGCCAGAATACGCATCCACACGTAGCTTAAGGCCCACGCGCCCCCTAGACCGACCAACAGGATCACCCACCCACGATAGGGCGATACGATCTGCCAGATAAGGAGCACCCCCACCAGGAAGGGCAGGATGCGAATATTCAGTTTCAGCTGTGGTTTACTGGAATCCATAGCAATAGCCCCACAATATCCCAACCACAACGGGTAGAGAGGTACAATATCCCTGCCGGCTAGCGTGCTTCAACAGTCTCAGGAACGGGAGTCTCTGCGAGGAGCTTCTCGACGATCCCCGCCGAGCTCTTCTCGCGCAGACGCGCCCCCGGCGCCAGGATGATGCGGTGAGCCAGAGCTGACACAGCCAGGCCCTTAACATCGTCAGGGAGCACAAAGTCGCGTCCCAGGATGGCCGCCCGTGCCTGTGCTGCCCTGTAGAGCGTCAAGCTACCGCGAGGACTGGCCCCAAGATAGACGTCAGGGTGACGGCGGGTCTGTTGAGTCAAGCGCACAATGTACTCCTTGATGGGAGGAGAAACGTGAACCGCCTTGATGGCCTCCTGAGCCTCCAGTACCTCCTCGATGGTTGCCACAGGCTCCAAGGTTGTTATCGGATGGCGGAACTGCTGGCGATCCATGATCTCCACCTCCTCGCGGATGGCGGGATAGCCCAAGCTGACTTGAAGCAAAAAGCGATCCAGCTGAGCTTCGGGCAGGCGGAAGGTTCCCTCGTACTCGATGGGATTCTGTGTCGCCAACACCATGAAGGGATGGGGCAAAGGATAGCTTGTCCCGTCCACAGTCACCTGACGCTCCTCCATTGCCTCCAGCAACGCCGCCTGCGTCTTGGGTGTGGCCCGGTTAATCTCATCCACTAACAGGATCTGAGACATCACCGGTCCAGGCTGATATTCGAACGCGCGCGTCGCCTGGTTGAACACGGAAACGCCCGTCACATCACTGGGAAGCATATCTGGCGTAAACTGGACGCGTCCAAAGGTCCCGCTCACCGACAGGGCCAGCGAACGCGCGAGCATCGTCTTGCCCACGCCGGGGACGTCCTCGATGAGCAGGTGCCCCTTGCTGAGCAGCCCAACGACAACGAGCTCCACTGCTCCGCGTTTCCCGACAATCACCTTTTCTATGTTGTTGATGATCTGCTGTGCAAAAGTCTGAACGTCCGTCATAGAGTCCCCCTACGTTGGTCGCATTGTAACACTGATATTGTAGATAGATTTCGCTTAAAATCAACTGGGCTCAATTGATTGGCGATGTTAGTTTACTTCGGCATAGCACCCGCTGGGCACCATACGTATATAACACCCTGGGAGGGGATAAAAGGTTCACCAAAATTGCGGGGAGTCCTGTTCTACAC
>JBNGDR010000217.1:0-4288 GCA_049975685.1 Anaerolineae bacterium | reverse complement strand
GGGCCTCTATAGAGGCCCGGCTCCAGGCTGATCCCATTCAATTCTCACGAATACGTTGATGAAAAAGGAACGCTGTGACTTATCCACCGAGGTAATAAATCGCACCTGGGATCTACCCGGTCGCGCCCCCGAGATGTCTCCTCTATTCTTCAACCTCGATGACCTGCATGCGGCGATAGGTGCCACAGTGTTTGCAAACGTGGTAAGCACGCTTCAGCTCTCCGCATTCAGGGCAGGGGATGAGGTTAGGAAGATCTGGGGGTGCCCAGGTCTGCGCCCGTCGGTTTCGACGACGACGGCTCGTAATACGATGCTTAGGTACTGCTCCCATATTTTGCTCCTTGCTATTCTTGGTTCTCGTTCAAGGGTCACGCCCAGGCGCGACCAGAGATATTATACGTGGAAGAGTTCTTCTGTCAAACTTGTAGTCTCCGGGCAAACGAAGTACACCCAAGAGGTCATTGCCTTCCTCAAAGAGAATCCATAACACAACCCCTTACTCTTCCTCTTGTAAACGGCGTTCACGATCGGACTCCAACTTCTGGAGTCCGTTCTCCACCACACGTAGCAGACGGGTGAGATCGCCCTGGAGCTCACTGAGAATATCAAAGGCGTATTCGTCAGCCCCGGAGCGCAGATCCTTGGCCTCACGTTCCGCCTGGCGCAGAATGAGCTTGGCCTGCTCACGGGCATCCTTTACCACTCGATGCTCACCGACGCGCTCTTGTGCCTCTGCCTGTGCCTCTGTAATGATGGCCTCAGCCTCACGCTGTGCCTGAACCAGGAATTCTTCCCGCCGCTGTACGATCTCCCGAGCACGGGTCATCTCCTTGGGGATGGCTTCCCGAATCTGGGCCAATTGCATCCGTACCTCATTCTCATTGACAGCACGGTTGCCCGACAGAGGAATCTTAGGACTCTCTTCCAGCAAATGACGTTCTAGTCGCTGAATCAGGATTTCCAGATCCATGCCAGCCTCCTCCCGGCGTGATAGATACTCTTCCATCCAGAAACGATCCGATTTACGGTCTCGGGAAGTGCACACGCTATACCACAATGAGCACTCAGTCGCGGATGGAAACCACCTCGATAGTTTGATCGGGACGTGATGATTGATCTCGTTTCCTCTCTAGAGCCCGCAGTACGTGGGGCAAAACCAGAGACGAAACGTCTCCTCCCAACATATAGATCTCCTTGACAATGCTGCCTGTAAGGAAAGCGTACTCGTCGCGCGTCATGAGACAGATGGTCTCAATCTCCGGTGCCAGCTGTTTATTGGTCAGAGCCATCTGGTACTCCATCTCAAAATCGGAGATGACGCGCAAGCCGCGCACCAACACACGTGCGCCCACAGATTCAGCGAACTCCGTGGTCAAGCCACCATAAGGTTGCACCTCAATGTTAGGGACATCCCGCAGCGCCTCACGCGCCAACACCACCCGTTCTTGGGCTGTGAAGAGCAATCGCTTGTTCGGTCGACTGTACACGGCGACGATAAGGCGGTCGAAGAGCTTTGCCGCCCGGCGGGCAATGTCCATATGTCCAAGGTGAATGGGATCGAAGGATCCCGGATAGACAGCAACACGTTTCATCAGCTTAAATCTCCTGCTGTGTCCCAGAATTCAGCAACCCGGCGGGCCAATCCGCGATGTTCTGAAGCACCAAGATCGGGATCTTGGGACAAGATCGTGTCAGCCGCCGACCGTACCTCACGCAACAATCGTGTGTCAACCAGGGTCGCCATGGGTAACTCGGGCATCCCGCTCTGACGGGTGCCTAGAAACTCCCCGGGGCCGCGCATCGCAAGATCCTTTTCGGCGAGGACGAAACCATCAGTGGTGTCCTCAACAGCCTTTAACCGCTCTGCCGCATCCTCGGAGACACTCTCCGGCAACAATAGGCAATACGATTGATGAGCCCCACGCCCCACGCGCCCACGGAACTGGTGGAGCTGGGATAGGCCAAAGCGCTCGGCACCCTCAATAAGCATGACCGAAGCGTTGGGAATATCAATACCAACTTCCACCACCGACGTCGCAACCAGGATATCCAGATCACCCAGCGCAAAGGCGGCCATTGTCCGCTCCTTATCCTCGGACCTCAGCTGACCGTGGAGCAAGCCCAGGCGTAGGTCGGGGAAAACATCCTTCTGGAGACGCTCATACTCGTCGACCGCAGCCCGCGCCTCGATCTTGTCGGACTCCTCAACAAGGGGATAGATGATGAAAGCCTGCCTTCCTTTCTCAATCTGTGTTCGGATAAAGGCGTAGGCACGCTCCCGCTCGCGATGGGTCAGCAACCGGGTCTCGACGGGCCGCCGGCCCGGTGGCATCTCGTCGAGAGTAGAGACATCGAGGTGCCCCCAGACGGTGAGTTCCAGGGAGCGGGGAATAGGTGTCGCTGTCATTACCAGCAAATGGGGGTTGTACCCTTTCTGACGCAGAGCCCCGCGTTGTTCCACACCAAACCGATGCTGCTCATCGATGACCACCAACGCCAGTTTGTCAAAAGTTACCGTTTCCTGTATGAGAGCGTGAGTCCCCACCGCCACCTGTATGGAACCATCCGCCAGACCCGCGTAGATGGCCTCCCGTTCCTCCCCCTGGACGCTGCCCGTCAATAGACGGACGTTCAGGTGCGGCGCGGGAAAGGATTCAAAGAGGCGACGTAAGCTCTCATAGTGCTGTTCCGCCAGAATCTCAGTAGGGGCCATAAGGGCCGCCTGATAACCTCCCTGGGCCACAATAGCCATCAAAACAGCGGCAACGACCGTCTTGCCTGACCCAACATCTCCCTGAAGTAAACGGTTCATGGGCTCGCCGGAAGCCATATCAGAGAGCATCTCTTCCAGAGAGCGACGTTGAGCCTCCGTCAGGAGATAAGGTAACGAAGCAAGGAGACCTTCGAGATACTCGGGATCGGGCCGGATAGTGCGACCTGGTTCAGATTTCCACTGCTGTTTCTGACGGAGGAGCCCGAGTTGCAGATAGAGGGCCTCTTCAAAGGCCAATCGTCGCCTGGCTTCCCGCAAGTGCTCCTGATCCTCTGGAAAGTGTGTGCCCCACAACGCTCGATCCAGCGGCAAGAGCCTATGTTGCTCACGGAGGGATAGGGGTAAAGGATCGCCCATGCGCTGGGCCCAGGCGTGGAGCGCTCGCTTGATGAGCAACCGCATCCAGCGCTGTGTGAGCCCCTCGGTCAAAGGGTAAACTGGGATGATACGCACATTCTCCAGATCTTTTCGTCCGACGGGCTCCCAGTCAGGCGCGTTCATGGTGAGGCGACCCAGGTACTCGTCTACCTTGCCGCTGGCGGCAATCTGCATTCCCGGCTTTATACGCCCTTCCAAATAGGGTTGATTAAACCAGGTCACCTCCAACGTCCCGGTAGCATCCGAGAGAATGGCGCGGAAGATATGTTGACCGCCACGGGTGCGGCGCCCACCCGCCTCCCAGACGGAGGCGATGATACTTACCCGCTCACCATACTCCAGCTGATCAATGGTCTTGAGCGTAGAGTAATCCTCATACCGCCGAGGATAAAGGAAGAGCAGGTCGCGGATGGTCTGTACACCCAGCTTCTCAAGCAAGGCAGAGCGCTTCTTTCCGACGCCCGAGAGGGTCCGCACAGAAGCGAGCACGCCCTTTCCCGGCTCCGGAGCATAGGCGGGACGCGATGCCCGGTAGATTGAGGGTTCCACCTTAAGTTCAGGTTCCACAAGAGAATCGCCACCCTCCGGCGGCGCCTCAAGAACCTCCCGCAATACACGCAAGGCCTCCTTACGAGCCTCGGGCTGGAGGCTGCTGTAGGCCCGCAGACGGTTCGCCACTTCCTCTATCCAGGCCTGGGCCTGGGAGCCGTAGATCTTGCGCGCCTGAGTAATCCAAGTGTCAGCGTAGCGTGCCAATCCCCCGGCGACGGCCTTGTCTTGATACTCATAGTCCCTCTGTTCAAGGGTGAGCATCTTCTTAAGTGTGTCTAAAGGGTCTATCATCTGCACTCCCCATCAACCATATAGGTGCTGTCTGACAAAAAGCGTGTCTCACTAGGCGTAAAGCCGGCTAGGAACGAGACACACCCGCCAACAACACCCCTATTCGATATCGATATCCAACTTACCACCGTCTGGAGCCTGTATCAAAGCCACACCCAACCCACCAGGCCCCACGTGGCTGCCAAAGACAGGGCCAACCTCTATAAGGGGTATTTCACCAGCTGGTGCGTAAGGGGCAAGGAGATCCCGAATCTCCGCCAGGCGAGACCCGGCAACGTCGGTGTGTATCAACGC
>JBNGDR010000216.1:0-4292 GCA_049975685.1 Anaerolineae bacterium | reverse complement strand
AGCCCATTGCTGGTCGTCCGCTGAACGCCAGCTTTCTTCTATACAGAACCCCTCTACAATATTGTAAAGGGGTTCGTTTTTTTTCAGGTCTACGACTACATTCAAATCAGAGGCGGAGGTGATCATGCGCTGCCCCCGATGCCAGAGTGAGATTCCCAGGGATGCTCTCTTTTGCCCTACCTGTGGGAAACGGCTACGGATCTTCTGCTCTTCCTGTGGAGAGCGGTTGTCGGTGGAGTACGGCTTTTGTCCCAGGTGTGGAGCGGAGGTGGGCACCGTCCCGATGACGACCGATCAAGCTGCTGCTCGTCGTCCAATCCCAGATCTTACCTCTCCTCCCCAAAGGGCACCATCTGCTCCGGAGCTCACCGGTGCAACTGCGCCAGCGCCCTCCCCTCCAGATCCTCTGCTTGAACAATTGAAGCGTCTCGTTCCCCAGGAGTACGCAGAGCGTCTCTCTGCTGTGGATGACCAGCCTGCGGGTGAGCGGCGACTGGTGACCATCCTCTTCTCCGACGTCAAAGGGTCGACGGCCATGGCGGAAGAGCTCGACCCAGAGGATGTACTGGAGATCATGAATGGCGCCTTCGAGATCCTGATTCCACCCATTTACAAATACGAGGGCACCCTTGCCCGGCTCATGGGCGATGCCATCCTTGCCTTCTTCGGTGCCCCCCTGGCCCACGAGAATGATCCTGAGCGCGCCGTCCGGGCTGCTTTGGAGATTGTGGAGGGCGCGAAGGCCTACGCTGATCGCCTGGAAGCGGAACGAAGCCTTCAAGGCTTCAACGTTCGCGTGGGTATCAACACGGGGCTGGTGGTCGTGGGCGAGGTGGGCGCGGACATGCGTGTGGAGTATACGGCCATGGGGGACGCCATCAACCTGGCCGCCCGGATGGAGCAGAACGCGCCGCCCGGCGGCATTCTTATCACCCACAACACCTACCAGCACGTGCAGGGGCTATTTGACGTACAGGCCCAGGCGCCGCTCACCGTCAAAGGTAAGAAGGAACCTGTAGCCACCTATCTGGTCCAGGGAGCCCGACCTCGCACCTTTCACGTTGAGCGTCATGGCGTGGCGGGCATTGAGACGCGCATGGTCGGGCGGGAGGCGGAACTGAAGCAACTCAAGGAAGCCTTCCAGCTGGCAATGATGGACAGCGAACGCCAGGTGGTGACGGTGGTGGGTGAGGCGGGTGTGGGCAAGAGCCGCTTGCTGGACGAGTTTGACACCTGGCTGCGCGAGCGTCCCCAGGACATCTATTATTTCAAGGGCCGCGCCGACACCGACCTGCAAGCCGTGCCCTACGCTCTGCTGCGCGATGTTTTCAACCTGCGCTTTGGCATCCTGGAGAGCGATTCATCGGCGGTAGTGCGTGATAAGGTAGAGCGGGGCTTTGCGCCCCTGGTCACCGGGACAGACGATACAGAGCGGGTACACATCCTCGGTCAACTGCTGGGGTATGACTTCAACGATAGTCCGCACGTTCAAGATCTGGGTGGCGATGCCCAACAGCTGCGCGACCGGGGGTTGATTTACCTTGCCGACTATTTCCGCGCGATGACGAAGGATGGGCCGGCGGTCCTCCTGCTGGAAGATCTGCATTGGGCCGATGATAGCTCCCTCGACGCGCTCAACCGCCTGGCTCTGGCCCTACCGCAGGCGCGTCTGTTGATCCTCTGCGTGGCCCGGCCTGGTCTTTACAAACGACGACCCCACTGGGGAGAGGGCCAGCCCTTTCACACCCGTTTTACTCTGCAACCCCTCTCTCGACTAACCACCCGTCGCCTGGTGGATGAGATCTTGCAGAAGGTCGATGAGGTCCCCCCTGCCCTGCGTGAGACGGTGATTGGCGGCGCCGAGGGTAACCCTCTCTACGTAGAAGAACTGATCAAGACGCTCATTGAAGAGGGCGTCATTGTTACCGGTGATGAACGCTGGCAGGTGGATCTCTCCCGACTGGTGGAGGTGGAAGTCCCGCCGACCTTGACGGCGGTGCTTCAGGCACGTCTGGATCGGTTACCCGCAGAGGAACGAAAAACGTTGCAATGGGCGGCCGTGATCGGCCGCACCTTCTGGGACAGAGCTGTGGCTCACCTTGCTTCAGATAGCGAAGGTCGGGCGGTGGGGGACGTGGCAGCCCTGCTGACAGGATTACGGGGCCGGGAATTGGTCTATCAGCGCGAGACCACCGCCTTCTCAGAAGCCCAGGAGTTCATATTCAAGCACGCTGCGCTGCGCGACGTGGCCTACGAGGGCATCTTGAGGAAGATGCGCCGCGTCTATCATGCCCTGGCTGCCGAGTGGTTGATTCAGCAGGACGAAGTGGGCTCCCTGGGGCTCATCGCCGGACATCTGGAGCGGGCGGGAGAGAACGAACGTGCTCTGGTTTACCTGCAGCGGGCGGGTGAACAGGAGGCGAAACGGTACGCTAACGCCGAAGCGCTGGATTACTACAGCCGGGCGTTGGCGTTGCTGCCCGAGGGTGATCCGGCCCGGTACGATCTCCTGCTGGCCCGCGAGTCGTTGTACAAATTGCGGGGGATGTCCACGGAGCAGGCTCGCGACTTGGAAGAGCTGGAGGCATTGGTGAGCGGGCTGGACGAGCCACTTAAAGAGGCCCAGGTGCTGGTGAGACGCAGTTCTTACCTTCAAAATAGAGGGGAACCGGCCTTGGCCATCGCCAGGGGCCAGGAGGCCCTTGAGTCACTCGATAAGGTAGCGGAGAGGGATATCGAGACCTTATCGCTTGAGGCTGAAGCTCTCTACCTCTATGGAACTGTGCGGATGGAATTGGGAAGATATGAGGAGGCTTTGGAGAGATTGGAACAGGTCAGCACCATGGCTCAGCGCGCTGAGAATGCCAACCTTGCGACACGAGCACTCCTCACACTCAGTCAGATCCACGAGGAGCGAGGAGAACATACCCGCGCCCAGGCTTGTCTGGACCAGGCACAGAGGCTCAGTCGTGAGGCTGGCAATCGGCGGAGCGAAGCAGACGTGGTCAACCAACTCGGTGTTTTACACGACAACCGTGGTGAGTATATGGCGGCACGGCGTTATTTTGAGGAGTCGCTGCGCCTCAGCCGGGAGATTGGTGATCGTTTCAAAGAGATGATGGCTTTGGGTAACCTGGCCTACGGCGCTCAGCTGATGGGCGCCTATGCTCAGGCCAGAAGCTACTACGAAGAGGTGCTCAACATCGCCGCCGAGATGAATCGCCGGGAGCCTGCTATCCTGCTCAATCTGAGTTTGATCTCCATCCCGTTGGGGTTGGAACAGGAGGCCTACACGTATGCCCGGCAAGCACTGGCTTTATGCCAGCAAGAGGGTCGGCGCCCTTACGAAGCCTACGCCTGGACCAACCTGGGTCACGCATTGCTGGAACGAGCACGGCCGGAGGCGTCTGCCGACGCTTACCGGAAGGCGCTGCAGATCCGTGAGACGTTGGAACTACCATCACTGATCGCCGAGAGTCGGGCTGGCCTGGCCCGGGCACACCTGGCCCAGGATGAGCCCCAACAGGCCCTGGCACAGGTTATCAAAATTCTTCCCTGTCTTGAGAAGGATAAGCAACTCAAGGGCGCGGAGGAGCCATTCTGGATCTACCTGACCTGCTATCGGGTGCTTGACGCAGCTAAGGATCCGCGAGCAAACGAGGTGCTGGCGGCAGGTCATACCTTGCTGCAGGAGCGTGCGGCGCGCATCTCCGACGACACATTGCGGCGCTCTTTCCTGGAGAAAGTCCCCTGGCATCGGGATCTCGAAGCAGCCTGGGCCGCTGAGATGCAGTGAGGGTGTTGAAACTATCGTGAGCGCAGGTTCGTCGGCGTATCCCTCTGAAAGGAAAATAATGCACGCACTACCCCTGGAGTCGGGCGTCATCTACGGTCCCGTGCGCTCGCGGCGCCTGGGGATCTCGCTGGGCATCAACGTTCTCCCACTGCGCCGGAAGGTCTGCTCCTTCGATTGTGTCTACTGCCACTACGGGCCCACGGTTGTGCCCACCCTCTCCCCTGACGAGAGCGAATTCCCCGGCGTGCCGGAGATTGTCGCCGCCGTCGAGCGGGCGCTGCGCCGCACACCTCACGTCGATTCCCTCACCTTCTCGGGCAACGGGGAGCCCACGCTCCATCCCTACTTCCGGGACGTCGTCCTCGGCGTCCGCCGCTTGCGGGATCGCCTCAACCCGCAGGCGCGCATCAGTCTCTTCTCCAACGCCACGATGGCCCATCTCCCCCAAATTCGCGAAGCGCTCGCCCATCTCGACGCGCCCATCATGAAACTGGAT
>JBNGDR010000215.1:0-4342 GCA_049975685.1 Anaerolineae bacterium | reverse complement strand
AGCGTCAAGCAAAGGTAGGCCAAAAACAGTATAGTAAGAGCGTAAGTAAGGGTTCAGGACCGCAAGATTCTCCTCCTTCTGTTCAAACCGGGGGCCATGGGACAGCCCCCGGTTTATTGTTGGGAGGAAGAGGGTTGAGAGACATCTGAGAGTATCACACCGATTCCTTTCCTTAAACCGTAAGAAAATCGTAAGATTTCCGTCAAGTATAAAAGAGTCTGATGTGTTAGAGTTAAGATGCGTTAGGGTTCAAGAAGTTCGGACATAGATTCTCCTCCTTCTGTTAGGCCGGGGGCTGTGGGACCAGCCCCCGGCCACTTTTGTATGGGGGGACCATCGCGGCTTGACATTAGATTGCCCCTTTTTACAATTACCTCGCTATGGTGAACGTCCCGGTAATATTGGCGTAGGAAAGACGTTTACCAGACATATACAGATAAGTTGGGAGGTAAAAATGCGGGTAGACGGACGTGCACCGGACGAACTCCGGCCTGTGGAAATTGAGCTGGCCCCTATTGCCTACCCCGAGGGTTCCGCCCTCATACGGATGGGACAGACCTGGGTGCTTTGTGCGGTTACCGCGCAGCACGGTGTTCCTCGCTGGCGTCAAGGTACCGGCGAGGGTTGGCTGACGGCCGAATACGCGCTGCTACCCCGCTCGACGCGGCAACGCACACCACGGCGTCACATCGAGGGCGGGCGCGCCCAGGAGATCCGTCGTCTCATTGGGCGCAGTCTGCGCCGCGCTGTCGACCTCACCTTGCTGGGTGAACGCACGCTCTTCGTTGATTGCGACGTGCTCCAGGCAGATGGCGGCACGCGCACCGCCTCCATCACGGGTGGTTACGTGGCGGTGGCACAGGCTATCCACTATCTGGTAGAGGAAGGTAAGGTCCCGGCAGAGACCCTGTTGCCGCCGGTTGCAGCGATCAGCGCCGGTGTGGTAGATGACAAATCCCTTCTGGACCTGAATTACCACGAGGATTCCCGTGCGCAGGTCGATCTCAACGTGGTGATGGATGCTAAAGGACGCTTCATCGAAGTGCAGGGGACCGCTGAGGGCGACCCCATCCCCCGGGATATCCTCGACGCGTTGCTTTCACTGAGCGCTCCGGGTGTGGAAACCCTCATCCATGAGCAGAGGAAGGTGCTGGCGTGGACTGGACTCGAACCCTGACAGCGCGCCAGCGGTTCATCCTCATCATCCTGGGGGTGGTGCTGATTGCGGCAATAGCGTTCATGGCGTGGACCATCGTGCGCACTATGCGGGCATTGCCCCAGGTCTCGCCACTGCCTACGCCCACGCTTGGTCCCCCGACCTCTACGCCGACGCCAGCCCCGCCCACGCTTACACTTACCCCTTCCCCGACACCGCGCTTCGAGACCTCAGAGGCCGGGACAATTGCACGTGAGGTGACGGATGCGCGTGGGTTAGTCCCGCGCTGGGAGACGCCCCTCAGCCTCGTAGATCTCTACGATATGAGCGTCGCGCTCTACCGTCGCTACGAAGAGGCCCCGCCTTTCCCGTTGTCAGAACGAGGATTGCTGGAAGCCCTCGATCTCTGGCCGGAAACGGAGGCGCAGTCGGACCCCGTCGCACAATCGGAAGATGTGGCGGCCCTCTATTTCCCGGAGGAAGGCCAGCTCTACCTCCGGCGGGATTGGTCAGGCTCCTCCGAGGTGGTGCGTCGTCAGGTGGCTTACGGCTACGCCCGGGCACTACCTGAGCAATACGGGGATCTCCAGCGCCTGCGGGCCGAGTCTTCTCTGGATCAACGCCTGGCCCTGGAAGCGCTCGCCCGCGGTGATGCGCTCATCAGCCTCTGGCTCTACGCTGGTGTGGAGCCTGGCACACCGGCAGCGGAAGATCTCCTCGACACGGTGGCGACGGCCACGCTGCCCCGCTGGCGGGATGAGAATCCTCTCCTGGAGGAGTTGGCCCGTCTCCCTCTGGATCTGGGCGTCGAGTTCGCCAGCGGCCTCTACGCCACCGGAGGGCTCCCGGCCCTTGATGAGGCTGTTCTTCGCCCGCCCCGCGCTACATCACAGATCCTCCATCCACCCCTCTATATAGAGGGACGCACTTTCACTGCTCTCGATCCTATCGAGGCGCCGTTGGATAACACGTGGCAGCTCACCGTCACGCAGACCGTGGGGGAAGCCTTGATGGATTTGGCCCTCGTCCAGTGGAGTGGCGATACCCTGACGACGACGGTGATGGGGTGGAACGGCGATCTGCTCCAGGTCTGGGAGGGTCCAGAGGATTCTCAGGTGATCCTCTGGCAGACGGCCTGGCAGAGACGCCAGCAAGCCGAGATCTTTGCGCGAGAGATGGTCGAGCTTCTCCCCGAACGCGTGCGGTGGATCCGTGAGGAGCCCTTGCCTGAAGACCTTCCCATGGGGTTGTGGTGGGAGGGCCGGCTTGGCGCTGCCTTCCTCCGCCGTTACGTTGACCGTGTGTGGTTGGTCTGGGGTGACGACGTGGACGCCGTGCGGACAGTCGCGGCGGAGATCCCCTGAGGCGCAGGGTGTCCGGGCTCTCTGCCAAGACCTGGCTCAGAAAACGCTGGCTCCGGGTGACACTGCTCCTCCTTGCTGTTGGTGGTGGCTTCGGGGCCTGGACGTTGTGGACGTTGACAGGGCGTTATCGTACGTCCATCTACGCGCCGCCGGAGATGCCCCCTCAGCGTCCGGTGGCTCTCGTCTTCGGCGCGGGCTATTGGCCGAGTGGTGCCCTGAGTGACATTCTGCGCGACCGCCTGGACGCTGCCATCGATCTCTACGAAGCGGGGCGCGTCCGGAAATTGCTCTTCAGCGGCGATAACCGGCGTCACGATTACAACGAACCGGCGAAGATGCTGGAGTATGCGCTGGCGCAGGGCGTCCCCAGGGAGGATATCGTGCTGGATTACGCGGGGCGCCGTACCTACGACACCTGCTATCGCGCCCGCGACATCTTCCGCGTCTCGGAGGTGATTCTCGTCACACAGCGCTATCATCTTCCCCGGACGCTGGTAACCTGCCGCGCGCTGGGGTTGGACGCTGTGGGCTATGCTGCCGACCGCACCCCCTACGTCCACATCCGCTGGTACCGGCTCCGGGAAGTTCCGGCTCTATGGCGCGCCTGGTGGGATCTCTACGTCTGGAAACCGACACCCATCCTCGGCGAACCGTTACCCATCACCATATCTCAACCATGACTCTCTGATATCACAGGCTCTGACCCATCCCATCGTTCTCTCGTTGATTCGCTCTTTCGCTTTATCGCTGATTCGTTCTATCGCTCTATCATTTCCTACGGAGGTGACCTATGTGGCCTACACGTGAAGAGGCCTGGAAATTACTGAATGAGTACACCAAGAATCCCAATCTCATCAAACACGCGCTGGCGGTGGAGGCGGGTATGCGCGCCTACGCCCGACGCTTCGAGGAGGATGAGGAGAAGTGGGCCGTCGTGGGCCTCATCCACGACTTCGAGTACGAACGCTATCCCAACCTGGGACCCGAGGGCCATCCCCTGAAGGGCGCCGAGATTCTCCGCGAGCTGGGCTGGCCTGAGGATCTCATCCGCGCGGTTCAGGCCCACGCGCCCGAGTACACCGGGGTACAGCCGGAGACCAGAATGGAGCAGGCCATCTACGCCGTGGACGAGCTCACCGGTCTCATCGTTGCCGTGGCCCTCGTCCGACCCAGTAAATCCATCCTGGACGTCAAGGTGCGTTCCGTGAAAAAGAAGTGGAAGGACAAGAGCTTCGCCAGAGGCGTCAAACGGGAGGATATTGAAGAGGGCGCGGAGATGCTAGGCATCCCTCTCAACGAGCACATCGGCATCGTCCTGGAGGCTATGCAGGAGATCGCCGAGGATCTGGGCTTGAAGGGTAAAGGCGCCTGATCTACGGGTGATCTTTCGTTCCAGTTGAACGTGGAGGTGGGACGCACTTTAGCTTTGAGGATCAAGCTAGCTACGGCGTGAGATATCCCGTAGTCTGAGGCCCCAAGTGCGTCCCACCTATGATCAGGGCCACTCGATGCGGATCTCCTCGATCTGTGCGACCGTCTGCTCCACGAGAGCGTCCAGATCGAGTTTGGCTTCCAGATCCTGAACGTCCGCCATCTTGGCCCAGGTAGCCGGGTGGCGGGCGCGGAAGGAGCAGGGATCCTGGTAGGGCTCGATGGAGATCTCGTAGGTACCGATCTCCTGGGCCACCCCAATGATCTCCTGCTTATTGAAGGCGATGAGCGGGCGCAGGATGGGCATCTCTGCGACCTTACTGGTGACGTGCAGATTCTTGAGCGTCTGGGAAGCTACCTGCCCCAGGTTGTCCCCGGTGACGAAGGCCAA
>JBNGDR010000214.1:0-4351 GCA_049975685.1 Anaerolineae bacterium | reverse complement strand
GATGTGGCCCGCGACTTCCTTCACCTCGTCGAAGTCCACGTCGCCCACCAGGCGGTAACCTCGCTTGCGTGAGGGATCGTCCACGCGGTTGATGCCTACGTCGATGACGGCGACGCCCGGCTTCACCCAATCGCCTTTTACCATCTCGGCCCGGCCCACGGCCGCGACGAGAATGTCCGCGCGCCGGGTCACGGCAGGTAGATCCTGCGTGTGGGAGTGGCAGATGGTGATGGTGGCGTTGCGTTTGAGCAGTAGCATGGAGACGGGGAGGCCCACGATGTTGCTGCGCCCCAGAATGACAGCCTCCTTGCCGTCGATTTCGACGCCCGTGCGGTCCAGGAGTTCGATAATCCCAGATGGGGTGCAGGGCGCAAAGAGAGGATCACGCCCCTTCATTGCCAGCCGCCCGATGTTGATGGGGTGGAAGCCGTCTACGTCCTTCCCGATGCTGATGGTGTTCAGGACGGCTTCCTCGTCCAGGTGGCCGGGCAGGGGGAGTTGTACGAGTATACCGTGGATGGCGGGATCCTCGTTCAGACCGCGGACCAGCGCCTCGACCTCCTCCTGGGTCGCTTCCTTGGAAAGATTGTGTCCCACAGAGTGAATGCCGACCTCCTGACAACGCTTCTGTTTCATGCGGACGTAGGTTTTGGAGGCAGGGTTATCACCTACGAGGACAGTAGCCAGCCCCGGCACCAGGCTGTGCTTCTTCTTGAGTTGGGCGACTTCCTCGGTGAGTTCCTCTTGAATCTTCTTCGCGATGGCCTTACCATCGATAATCTTATCTGTCATATAGGTCTCCTTGTGTTGTTGTTAGAGCATAGTGGGGTGCAACGCACGTCGAATTTACGCGCAGTGCGTTGCACCGTTAGTGTGATCATGTGATGCCTATGCCCACTCTATGATAACCCCACGATCTCGCCATCGACCAGATCAATGTTCATGAAGGAGGGCTTGCTGGGCAGGCCTGGCATGGTGCGAACCTCACCCGCCAGCGGGTAGAGGAAGCCCGCGCCGACGCTGGCGCGGATATCGCGGATGGGGAAGGTGTAACCGCTGGGCACGCCCTTCCACGACGCGTTGTGGCTGATGGAGAGATGGGTTTTGGCCATGCAGATGGGCATCTTATCGTAACCGAGATCCGTGTAGAGCTTGATCTTGTCCTCGGCCTCGGGGCTGTAATCGACACCATCGGCGTTGTATATCTCGCGCGCCAGGATCTCGATCTTTTCCTTGATAGACTGTTCAAGATCGTAGAGGTAGTGGAAGTCCGAGGGTTCCTCGGTGGCCCTGATAACGGCTTCAGCCAGAGGGGCACCGCCCTCGCCGCCCTCTGCCCAGTGTTGCGTGACCACGGCATCGAAGGCGCCGGCGCGCATCGAGGCCTCGCGGATGATCTCCCACTCCGCCTCTGTGTCCGTGTGGAAGGCGTTGATGGCAACCACCACCGGGATTCCGAACTTGCGGGCGATTTTGATGTGATGAACCAGGTTCTCTATCCCCTTGCGGACCAGATCGAGATTCTCTTCCGTGTAGGCCTTGTCCAGATCCCGGCCCGGTCGGACGCGGGGGCCGCCGCCGTGCATCTTGAGCGCCCGTACCGTGGCCACCATCACCACGGCGTCAGGGACCAGGCCCGAAGATCGGCACTTGATGTGGAAGAATTTCTCCATGCCGATATCGGCCCCAAAGCCCGACTCGGTGACGACGAAGTCGGCGAGTCTGGAACCGACGATGTCGGCGATGACAGAGGAGTTACCGTGGGCGATGTTGGCGAAGGGGCCGGCGTGCACAAAGGCGGGTTGTCCTTCCAGCGTCTGGACCAGGTTGGGCATCACGGTGTCCTTCATGAGCACGGCCATGGCGCCCGCTACTTGGAGATCCTCGGTGGTGATGGGATCGGGGTTGTGGACCTTATCGTTGGTGCCGATGACGATGCGCCCGATACGCTCACGCATGTCCTCCAACCCGGTGGTAAGGGCGAGGATGGCCATGAGCTCACTGGCGACAGTGATATCGTAGCCGGTCTGTCGTAAGGGGCCATCGGCGATGGAACCCAGGCCGACGATGATGTTGCGCAGCGCGCGATCGTTCACGTCGACAACGCGGTTCCAGGTGACAGAGTAGGGGTTGATGTGCAACTTGTGCATACCGCGCCCCTCAAAGAAGGAATCACTCCAGCGGCCCTCATGGTAGATCCGCGCGTCGATAGCGGCGGCGCAGAGATTGTGAGCTACACTGATGGCGTGGATGTCCCCGGTGAAGTGCAGGTTGAAATCCGACATGGGTACCACCTGGCTGTATCCCCCTCCCGCCGCCCCCCCCTTGATGCCGAAGGTGGGGCCCATGGAGGGCTGCCGGATGGCGCAGAGGGCCTTCTTACCTAGATGGCCTAGCGCCTGTGTCAGGCCGACGGTGGTTGTAGTCTTACCCTCACCCAGAGGGGTGGGGGTGATGGCGGTGACGTCGATGTACTTGGCACGGGGACGATCCTTGAAGCGATCCAGTACGTCCAGATGAACCTTGGCTTTGTAATCACCGTAATGTTCAAGATCATCCTCGGTGAGACCCATGGAGCGGGCAATTTCGAGGACGGGTCGAAGCTCTGCAGCCTGGGCGATTTCCAGGTCTGAGGGTACGGGTTTGACTTTCTTAACTGGCATAGAACGGGCCTCCTTTGTAGGTTACGGTATATGTTGTTAGGGGCGAGTTAAGCCCTGTTGATGCTGGTGTCCTGTCAATTGTAATGTGATTGACGATCCACTAGAACGCCCCAAGCTGGCAGGGTTTGATACTGATGCCCATCTTTTCAACGAACCACCCCATCTGTAGCCGGGGAATCTCGAAGCGGGTGGCGATCTGCCAGGCTTTGGCGCAGGACAGCTGACCTTCGTCGTCCAGATCTACGCGCACGGCTTCCTCGAAGCCGGGTGGAAGCGGTTTCTCCTTATCGATGCGCTCCTCAGTCCATCCCTGTTTGCCAGGATATCCGAAAAGTCCCAGTTGACAACGGCTCAGATGGATCTGTAGAACGTCGGCTGTCTTCCCTACCTGGAGTGGAGGGATGCTGAAATTACGGGCAATGGCGAAGGTTGCCGTGCAGGAGATTTTTTCATCTTCGAGGCGAGCGCGAATGGCGTCGGCAATGGTTTCATCGACCTCAAATTCATTTGGGACATCTTTTTCTTCGAGTGCCATATAGCCTCCTGGGGTACGTATCATACGTTGTCCATCTCTAAGGATATAGCAAATCGTGGGCAGGGCAAGCGAAGTCAGATCTGGGATGTGTTTCGAATGGCACTGCATCTTGACACCAGGTTGTATAGATAGTAAAGGATATGTGTCTTGTATGATTTTACACCAAGTCGTGCCGGTTGTTCTGTAAGGTATGTGTGCTATACTAGATTTGTTGTAAGTTTTTATCCTCGATCTTGACCCGTATACCACTATCGAAAGGAGTTCCAATGATTCCCAAGGAGCAGTTTGGACGGACGGATCACGTGAGCACGCGCACGCTCTTCGGCGCGGCGGCCCTGGCTAACGTTACGCGTGAGGATGCCGATCGTGCGCTGGGGATATTGCTCGACTATGGTGTGAACCACATTGATACGGCGGCAAGCTACGGAGACTCGGAACTATGGTTGAGACCGTGGTTGGAGCAGCGTCGTGCACAGTTCTTCCTGGCGACGAAATCCGAGGAGCGCACCTACGAGGGAGCCTGGTCGGAGCTGAGCCGCTCGCTTGAGCGGCTGGGCGTGGACTCGGTGGATCTCTGGCAGATGCACCTCCTTGTGGATCCTGACGAGTGGGAGGTAGCCATGGGGCCGGGCGGCGCGTTGGAGGCCTTTGTCAAGGCCCGAGATGAGGGGCTGACGCGCTATCTGGGTGTGACGGGGCACGGTGTCAATGCGCCGCAGATGCTCCGGCGTAGTCTGGAGTTCTTCGACTTTGACTCGGTGCTGTTACCCTATAATGTGCCTATGATGGAGAACGAAGAGTATGCTGCGGCCTTTGAGGCACTGGTGGAGATGTGCCAGGAGCGCAACGTCGCTGTCCAGACCATAAAGTCCATAGCCCGCCGGCGGTGGGGCGACAAAGAGCCCACGCGCTCAACGTGGTACGAGCCTCTGCATACGCAGGAGGCCATCGATGCAGCAGTGTGGTGGGTATTGTCTCGGCCTGGATTCTTCCTCAATACCGCGGCCGACGTGGATCTTTTGCCCAGGGTTCTGGATGCGGCCAGCCGCCTGGACGAAGCGCCACCACGCGAGGCGTTGGAGGCACAGCTCAAGGCGCTGGACCTGGAGCCGCTCTTTACCTGACGTAGCATAAAATCGGATTTCTGGCGTGA